>JABDBC010000087.1:0-411 GCA_013288825.1 Chlamydiota bacterium | reverse complement strand
GGAGATATAAGAGTAGAGCAAGAATTTATCGACGAATTACAAAAAGAAATTGAACAATTAAATAATATTGTTGTCAAAATTAGAATGCATACATTAACACAAATTGAATTTTTTCGAATCCTCATCATATTATTCCCTCACATACGACATTAGTAAATTTTTCCTTTAGAATGGAAGAGATTGAACAAATTTATTCAATAGTGTACCAAGAAATAAAACGAATAGGTCCAAACGTCAACTAAAACCACAAGGCATCCGTTTCATGTATAAGATAATGATACTCTTAACCGGTTTGGTTTTTTTATGCATTATTTATCTTACCTATTCATCTACCCAAGACACAAAAAATTTACAAAAATACTCGTTCAATCATTTATCAAAAGAGGAACTTATCGCTCACGGGCATGGCCA
>JABDBC010000086.1 GCA_013288825.1 Chlamydiota bacterium | reverse complement strand
AAATAGTTTCTTGTAATTGACATCCAAGATTGGGTACCTAATAACCTTTCTATATTACAGCTGACTCCGAATTTCCCGATGGCAGTTGGCGTACCGCTGAAGTTAAAATTTGCAAATTCCATTGAGAACTCAAATGCAGGATTATCTGTTCTAACTCGGATAAGATCCCTCAACATTCTCATACTTCGAACTACTATTCCAGTATCATCATTATAATAATTTGCCCAGGATGATCTATAACGAGATATTTCATCATTGTACATGGAAATATTCGAACCCACTTCACTGCTATCACCGGACTTAGTTAAAATCTCAATCTGTCCGAAAGCATGCTGCGAAAAAAGACCTGTGCCTATTAGATTTAATTGGCACCTATTTAATTCCTTAAATTCAGGGAGTATCAATAAAAACTCTCTTGCATCTTCTCGATTTTTGTAGACACCTCCAGTAAGAAGCCACTCGTCCGATGCACAAGCAAATGATAATTCTTCTATATCTCTCGGAATATATTTGATTATTTTATGTAGAAGACCGTCTTTAAGCGCCTCCCTAAAAAACAATTCTTGCGAATCAAAGCTTAATTTGCGAAATCCTTTTTGGAATAAATCAATTTGTTTCTGTTGTGTGGCGTCAATTGTGACAACTTTACCGACCTTACTAGATTCAGTTTCCGCTGCCTGTTTGAGACTTAGTACTACATACCTGCAATTCACGCGTAGCCCACACCAAGGTTTTCGCGAGCCTGCGAGCGAAAACCGCAGGTGTGGGAATGAACGAGACCTCAAATAAACCAGGGACTGGTTCTTCATTTTTGTTCTTTTTTAACCAAACATATGATTAAAAAGAGCAAAAAAGAAGAACCAGTGCCCTGGTTTCATTTCTAATTTTCATCGTTCCCACACCTGCGGTTTTCGCTCGCAGGCTCGCGAAAACCTTGGTGTGGGCTACAAAATGAGATAAGAAAGGGCAAAAAAAGAGAAGATTTGTTGAGTTTTCAATCAAAAGTAGCCACGCCTGGGCTAAATTGTAACAGCCCTCCGGGCCGTGTGCAACATCTTTTGTGTGCTTGTACAGCCACTCCGGCTGTGTGCAACCTCTTTTGTGAACTTCGGTTCTTGCCCAAAATCAAATTACAAATTACAAGCCAGACCCTAACCATGTTCTGCTGGATTTTTTTGGCTTCAGAAGATAACATGTTTGTGCGATTGCATCGCAAATTTTGCAATGCAAACCATGTCAAACATCTTCAGAAGGAGTTCTATAATATGGATGCAGCGCCAGGATTAAACATTAAGTATTTTTCACCAGCAGTTCCTGAAACAAATAACGTAAATCGAGTCACGGCTTCATCCAGTAGTTTGAGCACGCACATTTATTACGCAGTAAAGCCAGGTAATATTGAGAAAGTTAGGAAATGTCTAAGCGAGATGCCTACCTTTGCAGTTGATGAACAACCATCGGAATTTGACACAGCGTTTAAAGTTTTTGATGAAATTAATATAAAAAAATCGCTGGATCTTTTACGTCTAGAAAATTTAATAGATGATCAATTTTATCAAACCATTGTCAGGAACTTTCCTCAACCGTATGGTAAAACGATAGATCTTTCTTCACGAATCATTGTTGCTCCGAATTGTAGCTTTGATACTAGAACCTTGGCTCTCTTCAGGGCTTATATGGCACTACTGACGCCATTTAAACTAATAAAGATAAATAAGAGCATGAAATTACTGTTTGATGAGATTTTAAAGGTCAACCCTTCACATGCTGCATTGGAGGCAATAGATTTGATAAGCAAAGAAGGCGTTCTTAATGAGGAAGATGAGAAATTTTTGAGAACGCACGATATTTATGAGATTATTGATTTAATTCGTAGAGCATTAGCTGAGCATAGCAAATCTAAAACACCTCCTATGCCAGAGACCTCGCTTATTGATTCTTCAATTATGCTTGGATATGATAGACTTCCGCTTTCAAATATTGCAATCGCATCTGGCATCAATCATTTGATACGTGATACTAAGCTCAAACTCGCAGTTAAAATAATGCAAGACAAGGGAGTTGCTGAATTATTGGTTACGAAGGTCAAAGAGCAGGCTGAAAAGTTGGTGTTTTTGAACTTGGAGGCGCAGATTTTGGGAAGACGGGATAATGCGGAAGCCAGATTGGTAAGAAGTGCTCTCACAGGTTCCTGACCATAGACAATCTTTGTGCTGAGCATCGAAGATGCGGTTCTATCTAGTACACTGTATAGTTATTATTGACTATTTCTCTTGCTTTCTTTTTTTCCATAAAAAATATCTCCAATTACCTCGCAAAGGCAATGATGCCAAAAAAATTGCTATAAAAATAATAAATATGTAGTGTAAAAAAATCTTTGTAGGATTCAAAGTGAATAGGTGTTCAACCTTTTAAATTTACGTAAACAATTATGCAGGGAGTGGAAAAATGAAATTTGCAAGCAATATCGGAATGCTATTATTAGCGATCTATCTTATTCTCGTCGGAGTTATTGGACTGACAGGAGTGGCAATTCCAGCAATTATAATGAGTATATTAGCATTAGTTGCCGGTATCTTCATCCTCATCGGCCGCTAAACACGACGCGCAGCATATGCCTCAGAATTTTTTTACCACAGAGATCACAGAGCCCACAGAGAGAAGAAGAGAAGTAGGGAGAAATAAGAAAAATATCCGGTGACTAAGAATGTTTTTTTCATTTCTCTCTACTTCTCTTCTTCTCTCTGTGGGCTCTGTGATCTCTGTGGTAAAATCTCTTGGATTAGCCTGATGCATGTTTGCGCATCATGTGCCTCGAGATTTGGCTTCGAGGTCGAGGATTCTTTTTTGAAGGTCTTTGATTTGGCCTACATAAATCTCTAAATTGCGAACGAAAACTCCATTGCGATTATGTTCGGCAAGGGGCTTTGCTGGCATTCCTGAGTAGGGCCCTGGCTTTGTTAACGATTTGGTTACTCCAGATCTTCCTGCAAGGATGACTCCGTCAGAGATATGTAAGTGACCCGCGATGGCTACCTGTCCTCCGGCTATGACACATTTTCCTGTCGACGCCGATCCTGCAATACCACTCTGAGCTGCAAATATATTATGGGGCCCTAAAATGACTCCGTGTGCTATTTGAACCAAATTATCGAGTTTTGTTCCTTCCCCGATTTCAGTGACATTGAATCGTGCGCGATCTATGGTGGAATTGGCACCAATTTCGACATCGTCTTTGATAGAAACTATTCCAACTTGGTTGAGCTTGGTGTGGACCCCTTCTTTGTTTGTGAGGTAACCAAAGCCGCATGAGCCGATGATAGCTCCGGGTTGCAGAATTACTCTATTGCCTAGACAGCATTTTTCCCGAACGACAGCGTGTGGGTGGATGACACAATCGGACCCTATTTTGGAGAATGGTCCTACATAGCATCCTGAACCGATAAAAGTGTTATTGCCGATTTCTACTTCTTTATCGATAACGGCGTAAGGGCCGATGGTGACGTGATTTCCGATTTTTGCAGTAGGGTGTATGACAGCAGTTGGATGGATGTCTGCAAAACCGGTAAGTTCTTGAGTCTTTCCGTGAAAGGCTTCGAGGGTCTTTTGGAATGCTTCGGAGGGGTTTTCAGCAATGAGATAGTTTTTCCCTTCTGGAGTTTTACTATTTGGTAGAATGAAGATAGCTCCTGCTAGGGAGCGCTGCATGGCTTGGTTGTAGCGGGGATTGCTTAAAAATGAAACGTCAGTGATGCCTGCTGTATCGAGGTCAGCCACATTGGTAATGACATAGTCGGGGTTGCCGACCAGTTTGGACTGTGTGTAGGTGGCTAACTCGGCAAGGGTGAAGCTTTTTCTTTTCATAGGAACAACTGGAAATCGGTTTCATAATGGGTTTTACGGTATGCCTCAGTAGTTTGAACGACCTTTTTTTTAAAATCAAATGGTTTTACACGATATGCTGGTGAAGAAAGGACAAGGGACGTAAAGGACATAGGGGACATAAAGGACAAAAGGACTTAAGGGACTGGGTAGCAAAACGTTAAGTTCTTTAGGTTCCTTGTCCCTTAGGTCCCTTGTCCTTTATGTCCCTTATGTCCCTTATGTCCTTTATGTCCTTTATGTCCTTTGTCTCTTCTTCTCTGCCTAACCTGTTATAGTAGGATTCGCCTCTCGATGTGATGATTCCGCCACCTAAACAAGTGTCCCCATGATATAATACGACCGATTGCTGTAAGGTCACAGCACGTTGTGGGACTAAAAAAGCTACATGTATTTGTTTATCGTCGATTTTAGTCACCAAGCATTCTTGATCTTGTTGTCGGTAGCGCACTTTGGCTTTGCAGCGAAATGGAAGTGTCGGAGGGCCGTTTGGTGAGATCCAATTGAGATCTGTAGCGATGAGGTCGTCGCAAAAGAGGGCAGGATGTTGCTCTCCCTGTGCCAAAACGACCACGTTGCGAGAAATATCTTTTTCTACCACAAACCAGGCATCGCCTTCGCCGCCGATTTTTAGACCTTTCCGCTGTCCAATAGTGTAGAAGGCCACTCCATCGTGTTTTCCGACTACTTTTCCGTTGAGATCTTCGAAATTTCCTGGTTGAGCGGAGATGTATCCACTTAAGAATTCTTTAAAATCGCGTTTTCCGATGAAGCAGATCCCTGTGCTGTCTTTTTTTTCTGCAGTTGCCAACTGATGTTTCTTTGCGATGGCTCGTACTTCACTTTTTAAGAGTGATCCTATGGGGAAAAGGACGTTTTTCAAGGCGCTTCCTGGCATTGCATAGAGGAAATAGCTTTGATCTTTTTGGGGATCTTTTCCTTTTAACAATTGGTGTTCATCATTGAGGAGAACATTTTGACAGTAATGCCCTGTTGCAAGAAAGTCGGCGCCGATCTCTAGAGCTTTGTCTAGAAGCATTTTAAATTTAATTTCTCGATTGCATAGGATATCGGGATTTGGGGTATGTCCAGCTTGAAATTCGGTTAAAAAATTGGAAAACACATGCTCTTTATATTCGTTAACAAAATTAACTGAATAATAGGGGATTTTGATTTTATCGCAGACGCGAGCGACATCTTCATAGTCTTTTGTTGCTGAACAGGCGCCACTATCGTCGTGTTCATCCCAATTTTTCATGAACATTCCAATAACGTGATATCCTTGTTCTTTCAAAAGGAGTGCGGAAACGGAGGAGTCAACTCCGCCGGACATGCCAACGACAACGGTGAGGGGGCGGTTCATGATGCCTCAACCTGTTTCAGCGGAAGGTTGTGGGCTGAGATTAAGAATTTTCTCCCCTTCAGAGCGAGCGAGGAGTACTGCACAGCAGGTATTGCCAAATACATTAACAACGGTGCGGCACATATCGAGTAAGCGTTCCACAGCAAGGATGAGGCCAAGGCCTTCTGGGGGGACTCCCAGCGTGTTTAGAATGACTACAACTGAAATTAGACAAGCAGAAGGGATTCCTGCAACACCTATGGAAGTCAATAATGCAAGGCATGCAACAAATGAGACAGTCATCCAAGTTAATTCGACTCCATAAACTTGGGCGATATATAGGGATGCGACACACTGAAAAAGTGCTGAGCCAGAAACATTGATTGAAGTGCCCAGGGGGATTGTAAAGCTGCAAATTCGGTTGGAGATTCCCACTCGTTTTTCGATGCAGTCAATCGTGACAGGAAGCGTTGCAGCCGATGAGCTTGTGGAAAATGCTGTGAAGAGGGCTGGGGCCATTGCGCGAATGTGTGCAAGCGGGTTGACGCCTGAGAGAAAATAAAGCAAGAGGGGCAAGACGATTAATGAATACGTGAGGAGTCCCAGTAGAATGGTGGCACTATAAAGGGCAACTGAAGAGATCGATTCGAGTCCTGTAGTGGCGACCACTTTGGCGACGAGGCCAAAAACTCCTATTGGGAGGGCCTTCATGACAAGACGCGTGATTTTCATCATGATTTGAAAGATCCCTTGCCAGAAATCGAGGATAATCTTAGCAGGTTGAGGATCGATTTTAGATGTAAAAAAGCCGAACACGAGACTGAAGAGTATGAGACCAAGCATTTGGCCTTGGGAAGCGACGGCGAAGATGTTTGAAGGGATGAGTTTGTTCAGGATGAGGGATATTTTTTCAAAAGTGCCACTGCCTGATTGTGCGGCCATTGCTGCTAGCTTATCAGATTCAGTTGTTGCAGCAAATTGCATGAGGTGTTCCTGGGAGCTTCCGGGGGAAATGAGGAGGGTGAAGAAGACCCCCACGAGGATGGCTAGGAAGCTTGTGGAGAGGTAGAAACCAAAGGTTTTAGCGCCTAATTTGCCGAAGGATTCTTCATTTCCCATTCTGGCGGTGCCGGTGATGATGGAGGCGCAGACGAGGGGTATGACGACGAGGCTGAGGGCATTGAGGAACAGTTGGCCAATGAGTTGGTAGTATTGTACGAGAGGGACATTGAATAGGGTTTTATCGGTGCCGCTCCAATAGCCAGCGGCGACGGCGATGAACATGGAGAGGAAGACTTTAATAAAGAGGTTATTTTTCATTTTAATGATCTTTGTTAAGTTTCGTATGTTTTATATAAAATAGTATATCACAAAATTGGATTGACTTTCAAGGTAAAAGGATAGCCGCACAGACAAGACCGCGCAAAAGGATGTTGCAATGGCTAAGATTGCGCCGGGGACGGTTCTCGCATAACGGCGAAGCTTCTAGCACAGGCCACATAAAAAGACTGTTACATTCATAAGTCGGCCTGTGTTAGAAGCGATGCCGTTATGAAGAACTGTCCCATGCGCACAGCCAAAGAGGTTGCACACGGCTAGACGTTTGCAGAAATAAATCAGTTTTTCCAGTTGACGATTAATTACAATTAGACTAGTCTAAGTATATAGGATAGACTAGTCTAGTCAAAAGGAGTCGTTATGAAGCATTTTGGTGCGTTTGAAGCAAAAACACACTTCTCAGAACTTTTAGGGAATGTAATGAATGGCGAAAAATTTATAATTACAAAACATGGCGTTCAAGTTGCTATGATTATCCCTTTTACTCCAGAGGAGACAGACATTGATCCAGTGGAGGATGCAATACGAGCATTGAAAAAACTCAGGAAAGGAATTACTCTTGGTAAGAAATTGTCAATCCGAAAAATGCTTGAAGAAGGTAGAAAATAAATGACTAAAACCTCCTATGACTTTGTGCTTGATTGTTCGATTACTATGACATGGTGCTTCGAGGATGAAAGTAATGAGTATACAGATGCTATTTTAGAAAATCTCAAAACTTCAACTGCTATAGTTCCCACAATATGGCCTTTAGAAGTGGCTAATGTCTTATTGTTATCTAAGAAAAATAAACGAATAACAGAAGTTCAAGCAGCCAGTTTTATCGATGCTTTATCGGCATTACCCATTATCGTTGATCCATCCACTTCGGCAAAAGCTATGCACAGTATTTTTGTATTAGCAAACCAACAAGATCTTACAATATATGATGCAGCCTATCTAGAACTAGCCGTAAGAGAGAAAATTCCCTTACTTACCTTAGATAAGGGACTAATGAAGGCTGCGAAAAGGTTACATATTCCTTTAAAAACAAATGTTTTCAAAGAACGGGCGTAGGGCTAAGCGCGCGAACAGGACAGACCGCGCAAAAGGCGTTGCAAGGGCTAAGATTGCGCCGGGGACGGTTCTCGGTTATTTCCAAGGAAATCTACCATCAAGTGCGAAATTAAATTTTTAATTCATGGACTTAGTAAGATATAGCAACAAGAAAATTGACGTTAATTTAAAAATTCCCTATTATCATCCAATCGATCAAACAATTTTTTGGAGATTTTATGGCAGCAAAAATAGAATCGGGTTCAGCAACTGGTGGAAAGTTACTACCAGTCAGCAGTTTTTCTCATGAGGATGCGGTATGTTTTAAACGTATTGCTGGAAGCAAACGCGAGGAACGTTTAAAAGTGATACGAGAATTATTTTATACTGTCATAAAACCTCTTTATGGGTCAGTGGAAATAGCTCTAAAAAAGATCGAAGAAGGTTTGGATCGTTCTACCCGGATTCTCTACTGCGGGTCAGTTCCAGTAGGAGTTATTGTATTTAAAAAAGCACTTAGCGATGAGCATGCAGATCTGCATCTTCGTCAAAGTTTTGAAATTAAAACACTATGTTTGATCGATCCTAAAAAATTTAGCAAGCGTGGATTTGGATCGATGCTGCTGGATAAGTGTTTGGAGGCAGCTCAGAAATTAAAGGCGAATTCCATACATGTAACCGTATGCGATTCAGTTACCGACTCTCTAGCGTTTTTTAAAAAGAAGAAGTTCAACATAGTAACAACTTTTGATGGTCGTTATAAACCAGGACTAAAAGAACATCTTTTAGCTAGAACAATTATGATGGGAACTGAAACGACAGAAGGAGAAGCAAAGACTGAGAAAGCAATAGAACCACAGGGGGGTACAAAAAGAAAAAAAACTGAAGAAGATGAATGCGTTCAGACAAAAAAACTTTTAAAAGCAGAGAGAAGTGGTGAAGGGGAAGAGGTTCGGACTAGTAGCAGCAGCTCGAGTAGTAGTAGTAGTAGTAGTAGCAGCAGCAGCAGTTCAAGCAGTAGCAGCAGCAGTTCAAGCAGTAGTGGAAGCAGTAGTAGTAGTTCAACAGGTAGTACAAGAACGTACTCGAGGAACCCGTATCAGTGCTACAACAGCATCTACAAGCAGTCCAACAAGTACAACAGGTAGTGGATCCCATGCTCAGTACTTCAACTGAAAGCAGCCCTCCCGATGTGACAGTAGAAACTAACAAAGGATAAATCACATGGCAACATCACCTACAGGTTTTTCGATTGTTGCACACCCATCCTTCTCTTCAGAAAGACCCAAGGTCAGAAAAGAATTTAACTTTTTACCTGATCCGGTAATCTTACATATTTGGCAGCACTTAGATGCTAGAGGGATAATTGGTATACAGCGCGTTTGCAAGAAATGGACTGAGCTCCCTTTTCCTCATAAAATGACTTTTCCTTTTCAGCAGTTTGGTGATCATCATTTTGTTCGCTATGCTGGATTAAGGAAGATGCGAACAGTTTTTGATTTAACAATACAGTTCTCGCAGTATCACACCGACATAGCGATATATAAAGATGACACCACTT
>JABDBC010000085.1 GCA_013288825.1 Chlamydiota bacterium | reverse complement strand
GAAGCCTGGGTATTCGGCAACCAACCCATCCCGTCCCGGAGGGCCGGCACAGCTGGTTCAGGCTGCATCAAGTGAGTTCTGAACACACAACAGGTTCTGCAGCACTCCTCGCTCGCTATGGCGTTTGGAAAAGTCTTGAAGGACGTATGGCATTTGCTTTTATTGCAGGTCCCGAACTGGAAACCTCTAAGGATGTGTTTCAAGTAGAATTAAACCGCTCTTGGAAAATTGCCAAAATGTACCAAGTTGATCCAGAAACGGGTCGTAAACTTATTGTCTGCCACGATCATAAAGGAATCTATCGAAAGTGCCTTCCATTCTTGTCAGAGGATCAGGTATTGACTTTAAGGGACACAAAGTCGAGTTCCCCAACAGAAATTCGTGTTCTTGGGCAAGAGTTAGCCCTTCGCAAAAATGCGCAAGGAGAATGGCAGGTCTCCCAAGGGAAGCACAAGGGCTTTAAATGGCTTCATGATATCTCTAAAACGAACAATGAGACAGCGAAAAAGTTTGCTCATGCGATGGGAGATTTCATGGGAGACTGCATCCTTCCAGTACATTCTGGAAAGGAGGTCAATTTCATTATTCAACCCCATCTCATCAAGGATACTACCGCTAAGACATCGATGGGGCTACCCATTCTTGAGCTACAAAAAGTAGCACAGTCTTCATATCTACATATTCAAATAACAGCCGATGGAAAAATTAAATCAACTGCAGCGGGATTTCTCTATTTATCCTATCTCTTCAGAGCAAAAGGAGATTTAAAACGGGCCCACCATTACCTCGAAGAATCTAAAAAGGCAATTATCGTTGATGGGAATGATCGTGCGCACTTCGACAGAATTGCTGCAGAGTTGAGCAAACAAAAACCAAAAAGCATTCAGCAAATTGCCTACCAACTGAAAGCGGAACTCGCAATCTCAACGATCCTTCGACAGCAATCAAAAGAAGCTGCTTACACCTCTTCAAATGCTGAGTCCTTTCTAGAACGCGCCTACAAAGTATGTGCCTTGCATCGCAACTATGAAGAGCGGTTGAAGTCGGTGCGTCGGAGCAATCCTGAATTGTTCATTCATGAAGAGCTGGCCCTCACCGATCAGGAGAATAAAGAATTTGAAGAGATGAGAATTACGGCTCTAGAAGAGCATCTGGGAAATGTAATTCCTAAAGATGATGTTGTCAAGGTTCCGAACCCCCTCATGTATACTGTCCCAACTGAAGGGCTCATGGAGATTTTCAAAGTGATGCTCCTGATTTTTATGGGTGATCCCGATGAAACGCCCAAAGAAAATCTACGAGTGATCCGTGAAATAAGCCAGGATAATGTGTTAAAGTACTTTTGGCATTACTGTCAGCAAATAGAAAGAGAACGACTAACCCCAAAAGATTTAACAAATCTCATAGCCGCTTCTCAAGGTGCCTTCGAAGGGGCAGATGAACAAAAAGTTCCAGTGGAAAAAATGTGCAAAATGGCTGTTGAACTCCTCTTGGGATTAGCCCGTAGAAATTTGAAGAAAAATCGTTCGGAAAAAGAGCCTAACATAGTAGTAGCTGAAAGAGATTGGGACGAACCTAAAGCGCCAATTTGGCGCGATCCAAAGAAGATGAGCGACCTATACTTTGCTAAAAGAACTCTACCCAATAATGTGTCGCCACCCAAAGGTGGCTGCTGCCGCTTAATCTGTGGAGCGATGAGTCTGGGTATTAAAGGCCTCCTTACGAAAAAAGCAGCTCGTAGAATCGGTGAGGGAACAGCATACATAAAAGATATGATGCTCCCCAAGAAGAAGAAGTCAAAATCTACGGCAGCTACAACAATTAAAGCAGCAGCCGCCCCGAAAATCGATCTATTTTCATTTGCAAAGATTCCCAAGAAGGCTCGTAAGGGCTTTAAAATCAAACAAGCAACACAAATCTTTAAACCAAGAGAAACCAAGTTTGATTTCGAAGGTACTATCAAAGACAAATTAAAAAGCGCTGTAAAATTAGGACTAATTTCTCCCGATGTGCTCTTGAACCTTAACAAAATCGATCAGGATAGCATGAAGCCTAATATGTCAAGGCTACAAAAACTGGCAGTTGAACGCAGTGGTAAAGAACTCATCATGATACTTAAGGAAGCGGGTATTGACCTAATTGAAGCCCCGCGCGTTCAATCATTAATGAAGCGAATCGAAGACAAGGAAAAAAGAATCAAGGCAAAGAGCGAGGCTGCTGCGGCAACTGCAGGAACTTCTGCAGGGTATGCCACAGTCGCGATGCCTGGTATTACAAACAATACAAAGTACACCAAATTTTTCCAGGATGCAAAGGCATCCACGCGACTAAAAACACTTGCTCAAAGTGTTACAGATTTCAATGCGGTGTTTGCAGCTTCAGAAGAAGGAGCGATGGAAAGGAATGAAAACGAAGAATTGGCTAAAGGGATGGCTGCTGCAGCCGAATCACTCAAAACCCAAATGGAGAGCGCTAGGTCGATTGCAACTTGTGATCTTGCCCCCCTCACGGCACACATACAAACACGGATTAAGACCCTCGAAGAGGAAGTTTCTAAAGAAAGAACAGCCATCCTCACATGGGCGACGAGTGCCGAAGCTCCAGATTGTCTCAAGAAAATGGCAGCCCACCGAGATATGCACGGCGATGCAGCAATCGTTGAAAAAGTCCTCGACTTATACCACGTTGGTCAACTCAAAGTGCGCGGTGTGGAGGATCCTGCAATATGCCTGACAGTCACACAGTTCTTACTTGCCGCCACTGAACTGCAGCAGTACCAAAAAGCCTCAACGATCACACCTCAGCTGAAATCCCTCGAGGATCTCTTTGTAAAAGAAGGAGACCTCTCCGTTCGATCGCAATTAACAAAAGAATACAAATACCTCGCTAATGAGGTCCACATACTATTAGAAGCAGGAAGCAAAAGGGATCGATACTTAGATAGAACCACAAAGGCTCAAAGAGATCCCCATATCACCCGAAAATATCTAACAACCGAATACCGCTCTAGCATTATCCTCAGAGAAGAACAAACAAAGTTGATCGAAGAGTGTTATCCCGATCCCTCCCGACTTGTTCAAATGAGGATGGGCCTTGGCAAAACCGCCACGATCATGCCCCTTCTTGCATTGCTGATTTCTGAAAGAAACAAACTGTTCATTGGATTGGTAATCCCTTCCTTGTACGAAATGAATAGAGGCTCCTTAAATCGCTCTGGCCGCGAAAACTATAATCAACCCGCCATCCCCGTCCACTTTGATGTCAACAGCCCCGATAATCCCTCAGATTTAGCTGAATTGTATGATAAGTTCCTTACAGCAAAAGAAGAAGGGAGCTATCTCGTCACAACACTCGAAACAAAAGCATCCATCGAACTTAAACTCACCCTCCTCATGGAAGAACTTGCAAAAGGGATAAATCCAATCATCACTCAAATGCAAACTGCTGCCTCAAAATTAATGGCTAGTGCATTTATGGGTGGTTCTAAAGGGGCTGACACAGCTCCTGACTTAAAACTCGATCCCAAAGAGATGGCCGCATTAGGAGTGAAAACTTTAAAAATTCAGCAACAAATCATGTGGCTGTCAAAATTGAATTCCCTTCTCGACCTCAGAGGGAAAAATGGGGAAGAAAGCTTAAAACAATATGGCTTCACAACCCAATTCTTTGCCGATGAAGGGGATGACATCTTTGATGTTCGCCGCGAGATTAATATGGCCCTCCCAGGTAGCATGAGAAACCTCGATGCCGATGTACGATCCGCTGTGCAAAGTGTATTGGAAGCTATCCTTGGTCAAGAAAGATGGGATCCGGTACGGGAACCCGATTTAACGGCTTCTAGCAGTGGCAGCGAAGGGGATTCCAAGCGTGGGGGAGAAAGTGAAGTCAAATCTACACGCGAGGCTTACCTTAAACTTTCAACCGATGAACTTACAGAAATGCGCAGATTGCGCACTGCAATATTAACGGGAACAACCTCTGCTTTGACACAATCAGAAGTGACCTCTGCTTTAAAAATTGTCGCAAAAATCATCTATAACTATGGCTCTCTCCGAAAAGTGAATCTCAGTGGTGTAAAACTCGAGGAATGGGTCGCCTATGTGACAAAACCCTCTGAACCCAACGAAAAAGAAAGCGAAGAAAAAGAACGCAAAATAGAAATGAGTAGGCTAAGAGCCCCTGATCTTATCATGATTCTTAAGGAAGTGGGCGTTGACGTTATTGAAAAACCGCGCCTCAACACATTGGCAAAGAGGATTGAGGAAAGGGAAAAAAGAATTAAGGAAAAGGCAAGGATTGCGGAGGCCACTGCAGGGACATCGATTGGGTATGCCCCCGTCACAGTGCCGGCTATGGAGAACAACAGAGAGTACTGCCAGTTTTTCCAAGACCAACGGGCAACATCCCAGCTCAGGACATTAGGTCAGAGCGTTGAAGGCTTTAACAAAGTCTTTGGAGCCTCTGTACAAGGAGCGATGGAGAAGTATGAAAATGAGGAACTAGCAAAGGGGTTGGATGCCGCTGCAGCAGCCCTCAAGAAACAAATGGAGAGTGCTAGGACAATTCCTTCTGGAAAATTACGTTCCTTTTCTGGGTATGTTCAAACGCGCATAACAGCCCTTGAAGAAGAAGTGTCTAAGAGAAGAAAAGAGATACTCGATTGGGCTGCAAGCTCGCATGCTCCTGAAAGCATTAGAAAAATGATCTTCCATCGCGATATTTATGGCGATGCTGCCATCCTCGAGAAGGTGTTGGACTTGTATCAAGTCGGACAACTCAAGCAGCGCGATACCGAAGATTCGACAACGTGTCTAAAGGTCATTCAGTTCTTGTTGGCCATTACTGAACTGCAGCAGTATCAGAAAGTTCAAGGACAAATACCTCAATTGAAATCGCTTGAAGAAAGCTATGCAAAAGAGAGCGAGCCAGAAATTAGATCACAAATCGTCCAGGAGTATCATTACATCGCTAATGAGATCCACACACTATTACAAGCAGGAACGAAAAGAGATCGCTATTTAGAGCAAGATGGTTCTCGCGTTCAACGGGCACAGAATCTTACCCGCAAATATCTGATCACAGAATATCGCGCTGGCATCATTTTGAGACAAGAACAAGTCAATATGATTGAAGAGTGCTATAAAGATCCTTCCCGTTTAGCTCAGATGCGCATGGGACTTGGCAAAACTGCTACAATCATGCCTATGCTTGGTCTGTTGTTATCGGAAAAGAACATGTTGCTTGTGTCGGTTGTGACTACAGCATTGTACGAAATGAACCGAAGGTCATTAAATCGGTCTGGAAGAGAAAATTATAATCAAGCTGCGATCCCATTCGAATTTACAGTCGACAGTCCGGATAGCCCTGTTGATTTAGCTGAACTCTATGAGAAGTTGCTGACAGCAAAGGAAGAGGGGAGTTATCTCGTCGCTTCAGTCAACACATTAGCTTCAATCGAAAACAAATTGACCTATTTAGGCGATCAATTGAGCAAGTTAAAAAAACAGATGTTTGCTCAAGGACGGAGTGTTTTATTAGGTGGCATGTCAATGCAGGATGCCACGTCAGGAATGGATGGGACAAAACTGGCTCGAGAAATGGCTGAGATGGTCGTCAAAGTCCATACATTGCAACAGCAAAAAATGTGGCTTTCAAGAATTAATGGCCTTTTTGATTTTGATGGAGAAGATGGAAAAGCCAATAAAGAACGGTTCGGATTCACCACACAATTCTTTGCTGATGAAGGGGATGACATTTTTGATGTCCGATGTGAAATCAACATGGCTCTTCCTGAAAACATGAGAGTGATCAATCCTGATATTCGCAAAGGCGTGGAAACTGTGATGGATGCGATCTTGCAGCACGAGAGCTGGGATCCAGCAGCTTCTGTTCCTGTTTCCGCTACTGTTGCAGTTACTGAGGGGGATTCAAAGCGAATCGGTGAACGGGAACCTGAAGTTAAAGCGAAGAGTGAAGCGTCTAAGTGTGCGATTGTATTATCTGTCGAAGAGCTTGCGCAAATGCGTGCATTGCGGTTGGCTGTGATGTCAGGAACGGCTGCCTCGATAACAAAAGAAGAAATTGCTTCTGTATTCAAAGTTGTAGCAAAAATTCTCTATGGAAAAATGGATGTCAAGGAGGGGAGCCTCGACGAATGGGTGAAGTTTATTACAAAGGCTCCAGAAACTGGTGAAAGAGCTGAATTGGAAAGTAAGATATTTGCTGCAGAGGCTCCCCCGCCAAAACCTGCATTTACTAAGACCCAAACTAGTGCTGCCGCAGCAGCAGCAGCAGCTGCAGCATGGTTTGCTTCCAAAACAAATATTCCATTGAAGAAGCCTGATGGTAAAGAAGCAATTGAAGCCAAGGAAGCAAAAGAGGCTAAGGAAGTGAAGGAAAAAGAGAGTAAACTTGAAGCTGTAGAACCTTCAGCAAAACCTGCTACCGATCCAAAAAAAGCGGACAAAAGAAGGGTCGTGTCAACTATTAAAATGATCCTTTCGAATTCCCTTGAAACGGCTCTGGGCAATAATCCTGGGATCGATGCAGGTTTGTGTAGTGAAACCGGCTGTGTAGTAACGCCGCGAAAACAGAAGCGAGAATTGCCCCATACACAGTTTGGAGATGAAATTGAGCTTACTCTTAATCACTATCTTCACTATGCAGCATTCGGACCTTCCGACCAATTCCTCGAAAGTTGCGTGCGCAAGATGCCGTTCACGATGCCTGATGAGTATAATCTGCTTGTGAATCGGGCTGGCGGTAACAAAGTCGCTGACTTGGTAGATTTTATCAAAAAACCTGAACAATATGACTTCCGTCTGATGATTTTGAAAGAATTTGTCATGGAGGCAGGCCGCGTAAGAATTGCAAGCGAGCAGATTACCCTCAACGTTCACGATGTCATTCGAAGACGTGCCTGTGGGATCGCTTCTGGAACTATGAATCCTGCCAGCCTCCCTGCAGAGTTCGCAATGAAATTCAAAGCCGACAGCTCCCGTAAAGTTGAAGCAGAAACTTATCTCAGAAGCGTGTTAGGAAAGTACCCCGCCCAAATCATTGATGACATGAACTCCATCGAAGAAATGCAAAAAGTTCTTACTGACACCAATGTAAAGGCAATTATCAATGAAGGGCTCGCTTTAAGTGGAATGGACACCGTCGAAATTATTCGAAAGTTGCGATCCTCATCTCAAGGCGCTCATAGACAGTTCATTTTTATCCATCCGAACCACAAAAAAGAATATATGTGGATGCCAGGACCAAATGCGCGATCCCCAGTGCCATTTGATCCAAGCCGTCTCGATAGGAGAAATTGCCTCTTCTATTATGATCCTGCGGATACTCGTGGAGTCGACTTTAAGATTCCGCCAGGAAAAGTGATTTTAATCCCAGGACCAACCACAGTGCATTCATCTGCTTCACAAGCAGCCTTCAGAGCTCGCTTGCTTGGAACAGGCCACAAGCTCCAGTATTGGGTGCTTTCTTCCGTTGCAAAGAGATTAAGGGCTCAGCAAGGACTTGCAGATGCTCCGATTACCCCAGAACATATTGTCAATGATATCAAGAAAAGAACGCTGCAAGAGCAGGCGGTATTTAACTTTAAAGCTGCTGTCCTTCGAGTAAAAGGGATTGCTTTTACAGGTCTTCGTCGAGAGGTTTTATTCAGAGATGATCCTTCGCGCTATGGACAAGACTATTGGGATCCATTAAACCGTGAATTTATCGGTGAGGTGCTCAGAAAAATGGGGTCGGGTTTCAGTATCGATTTCGATTCGGTTGATCGAATGAAAGCTATCGACCTCAAGAGAGCGATTAGATTCCTCTATGATGCACTTGCAGATGCCACTCTCTTCGGAATTGAAGGGATACGCGATAGATTCATCCAATCGAAAGATTTTGATTTTGAGAAAGGGCTCGAACCGACGAAATATGTCGACACCATCGAACGTCTAACGAAGATGTATGATGCCGAGATTATAGAGTTGAGGAAAGTCAAAGTAAGAATGGCAAATGAGCGCGATTCGATCGAAATGAGATTTATTGGAATGGCTGTGGGTAAGTTTGAGAAAGAGATGGAGTCAATTGGGAGTTCGAGCTCTAGGATGAGTTCGGGCGGTAGTTCTGGAGCAAGTTCGGGCTCTAGTTCAGATGAAAGCACAAGTATGAGTTCGACACCACCACCTCCGCCACCACCCATGGAGACACCTAAAGGCTTTTTTACCGGTTGGCCGTTTAATATGAAAAAAGCAGATTCATCGAAGCCAGTTGAGGCGCCTCCACCGCCACCGCCTAAGGTTGTTAGAACGCATTATGAAATGAGGTTTTTAGAGGCTGAGCGAGAGGTTGATAAGCTTATAGCAAAATTAGGGCAAGCTCAAAAAGAATTTGTGGCGGCTGCGGACGAGATGAGAAAGTATCTCCCCAAAGTTGTTGAAGTGAGCAATGTAGGTGCAGAGGGAACACTTTCCACGGTACAAATTCAGCAGCATAATGTGCAACATGTGACTCAGGTGACCCATCAAACCGTGGAGGACATTCCGCCGGTAGAAGAGAAAGCAAATGAGTATCTCGCTCCTGATTTTGATCTGATTTTCTCATCTCGGAGAAGGAGTGCAAATATATTGGGTGCATCTGAATTGTTTGGGGAATTATTAGAATCAGAAGTTTATGTGACGAATGAAGTGTTACAGCTGATCAAGGAAGCTCCTACGGTACATAAGTTGCCCTTTGCAAAGCTTGTTGTTTTTAAAACAAGTCTTTATCTTTATGGAATAGGATTTACAGAAGTGTCTAAAGTTTGTTTAATTGGTAAAAATGACTACCATCAGCTTCTTACAAAGTTCACTAATAAGGAAGTTACTTATGAGGTTTTATCAATAGACTATTCTGCGAAGCTTCCAAAAGATGCTCCTGCTGGTTTGATTCCTGAAGGGGATTTTCAGAAAGCCAAATGGAATGAGAAATTAGTTCTTCAATGTGCGATAGCGAGAATGATGATGGGCTGTACAAACTTTACGGAAGCGGAGAAGAGAGCGATTCAGTGGGAATGGACAATTAGTGAAAGTGAATTAAGCCGCTTTTTGGAGAGATTAGGGAAGAAGTGTTCAGCGGAGACCATTCATCAAATTCGCAAGATTCGCTCGGCAGGTGTTGTTGCGCCATAGTATTAATGGTTTGTGCCGGCCCTCCGGGACGGGATTATAGGCTGGCATTTTCCCAGGCTTCGCTTACCCCTCCGGGGAGCTTC
>JABDBC010000084.1 GCA_013288825.1 Chlamydiota bacterium | reverse complement strand
CCCCTCCAAACTTTTTCAAATCCCCAAAAATCTCCTCCTTCATCTGATCAATAGGAAGCGATTTATAGCTCTCTAATAGCTTGTAAAACGGCTCAGCACCATAGAAATTCCCCTCGCGATTTTGAAATTCTGTAATCCCATCGGTATATAAAATCAGCTTGTCGCCCACTCTTAATAGTATATCAACTTCTTCGAAGACACCCCCTTCATGCACACCAACTACTGTCCCATTCGCGTTAAGAAGTTTGTAAGCTTCCCCTTCGCGAAGAAGAACTGGCGGAGGATGGCCAGCACAACTATATTTCATGGCACCAGTCTTCAAATTCAAAACCATGTAAAACATGCTAAAAAAGCGATTAAATCGTTCTAATGGGAATTCTACATCGAGAGCATTCAATACTTCCGCCGGAGAAAAAATGTGTGGGGTACTAGATGTTTTAGCGTGAATGGCATACTGTGAAATTTGTTGAGACACTGATACAGTAATCATCGCAGACGGAACACCATGCCCTGTGACGTCATAAATGTAGACCACAAGATGGTCTTGATCAGGTCGTATCATATTAAAAATATCCCCACCAACAAGTTCGCAAGGCAAGCACTGCCAAGAGGCACGTACTGGGGAAATATCTATTTGAGGGCTAGGTAAGAGAGTATTTTGAATGACTGCTGCCGCAGCAAGATCCTCATTCAAACTTTTTTGCTTTTGCAATAGCTCTTCATTGCTTTCTTTTAATGCTCTAGTTAAATGGCTTAGGGTCAAATGTGTGTTGACGCGAGCTAGCAACTCCCCTTTATCTGTCACTCGATTGATAAAATCTACTCCTCCCACTTCTAATCCCTTAATTTTGTCTTTCGGATCGGAGAGTGAAGAGAGGAAAATGACAGGGATCGAGGCTATCTCTGGAATTTTTTTGAGTTCTGTACACACTTGATATCCATCTAATTCCGGCATCATGATATCAAGAAGAATGAGGTCGGGTTTCCACTTTGAAACAGCTTCTAACCCCTCTTTCCCTGACAAGACTCCCAAAGTATCATACCCCTTATCGGATAATACGATTTTAAGAAGATCTAAAACAGCCGATTCGTCATTGATGATTAATATTTTGTCACTCATCTTATTACCTGTAGAAAATGAATCGGAAATAGTGTATATTTAATGCTATTATCAGAATTCTTTATTATATTGCTATTTTTATCGAGTCAAGGACATGATGATTTCGATAATGTTTTTCAAAAATTTACAAAAAGGAGTTTGTTATGGCCGCAGCTATTGTCCCAGCAGCCCCAACTACCATTTCTTATGATGGATTTTCAGCCTATTTGTCTGCCAAGAAGGATTTTCGTTTACCAAGCATCGAAAAGCGAATTGGAAGCATTTTGCAAATAACCTTGGAGAAGACCCAAGAGGACGAGAAGACACTAAAAGATAAGAAAATTATCCCTGCCGAAATGGACAAAAGATTCACAATGATTCGAGAGGGCTTTTCGTCGGTTATGAAGCAGCGCATATATGCTATTACAGCTTTAGTATTAGGAACAGCCGCACTAATCGGATTGTTTGTAGGTATGTCCTTGTTTCCTGCAAATTTGGTTTTGATGGCTTACGTATTAATGTTAATTTCTGTGATACCCGTTGTGGCTGCTCCAATAATTCTTTATAAATCTGTGGGTTTGAAAAAAACGTTTGAAGAAGGTAAGACAAAATTTGATATAGATCTTCAAACCTTACAAAACATTTTAAACAAGTATGGACAAAAAATGACTGAGTTCTTACCGGAGTTGAGTAGCAAGACAATTGTCGAGACGTTTCCAGGAGAGATCGCGGAGGCGCAGAAAGTGTTGGCAGAATGGAGAGCAATAATCACCAAACCTGCAACAACAACCTAAAGGTTGGATTGGGGTCTGGCTTGGGCAGAAACGAATGGGCATTTTTAGCAAGAATTTGAGCGGCCTAGTTCCAGCCATTTCCGGGTCTATTTCATCAGGCCAACGGCCTGAATTATAAAAGCCTAGGGCAACGCCCTAGGTATGTCCAGGGTTGATTCTCAGGCTGAAAGCCTGACGTATGGTGTACAAAATCACGTTGATCCCATAGACATCTCTCATCAAATGGAACTCGATTGAGTTGGAGGATCTTACGGTATTAATCTTGAAAGGATTGAGTTTTGTGATGTTCCTTTTGGTTTGAAATATATGTCATCCTGAAATGGGATTTGTTTCGCATCAACTGTGTTTGCTATACACCAGGCTTTCAGCCTGAGAATCAACTCTGGACTAGGCTTTTATACTTCAGGCCGTTGGCCTGATGAAATGGGCCCGGAAATGGCTGGAACTAGGCCGCTCAAATTCTTGCTAAAAATGCCCATTCGTTTCTCCCCAAGCCAGACCCCAATCAAATCAAGCCAGACCCCAATCCCGTTGTGCTACATCTTCTGCAATAACCTCATATGGCCCATCCTTGTCCATACACATTCATATATTTTTAGACCTTGAAAATAAGATACCAAATCGTTACTATCTCGATTCTATCTTTATATTATGGACTGATAGCTCAGTGGATAGAGCACCCGCCTTCTAAGCGGGTGGTCGCAGGTTCGAGTCCTGCTCAGTCCGTCATCCTTACGAGTATCACCCATGACTAAAAAACCACACCCCGAAAACCCTTCAATAACTCTTGAAGATAACTCCATAACCATTCAGTCGTTCCCCAACCTACAGACCGTTTTTGCCGCTTTCGAAGAACACAAATTTAAGCAAGAATCCGCCCGTAAACGGTTTCATCGGGTCAATCAAGCTCTTCTGCAACTCATTCTCGAAGCGCCTCCCCATTCCTTTTTACTCCCTGCCATTATTGAATTCATTGAACAGATTCAAGAGAAAAATATTATCGATGAAAAATATCACATCTCTTTTTTTGAATTTTGGCTCAATCATTTCTCCGAAGTGCCTGAAGAACAAAACTATGCAATCCGTGGCAAAATTGTTGGCAAATATATCCCACGAGATGACTACCAGGCCTTTTTTCCCATAGGAATGAACCAAATTTTTAGTGGCACTCACTTTGTGGCTGCACATCTCTCGCCAGATGTGGATACGATGGTGGCCTCTTTTTGGGGATGGATAGATGCCTTTGCAGCACGTGTAGGGGATGCAAGACATATTTGGAACCTTCCTGGAGGGCCTCCCATTTCTCCTGTGACACAAGTATTTCAGCAAACTTTTGGTTCTGGGATCTTCAAATACTTAGCTTCTGTCAACACTCATCTTTCCCTCTCAGCGATTGATCTTGTCACGCACAAGAGCTTCCTCAAGAAGAAAGGGGATGCTTCAATTAATTCCCTCGATGTGAATTCGAGTGAGAAAGCCCTTGTTCTCGTCGATGAAGACGGGCATTTTCTTGGTGACTGGACTCACATGGATATTGAGCCGATCCGAAAAATTATCATCCGCTTCAAATCATGTTTGAGATGGTTTGAAAACAACCTACACGTGAAACTCATTTCCCTTTTTGCAAAAAAAGAACTCCATAGAAACGATATTTCTTCCTTTCTCTCTTCGGTTTTCGATGTCCAAATTAGCGACTGTGAACCTGTAAAAGAATTCACCGAAAGACAGAAGCAGGAGCTCAATGATTTTTTTCATAAAGTTCTGGGATTAAAAAAAGGGCTTCAAGGCACATTCAGAGAACTTAATTCCGCCCTTGCGAAACTTTCTGTTTATGACTTGATCCGTTTTCAAGAAGAGGTCGAGGCATTGCAGCAATCTGATCTATTTGACGACGCTGGCAAACTAAAAGAAATCCGACCGCTTATCTTTAACCGACTGGAAAAAATCATCAATCAACTAGACTCTGCAATACACCAGGTGAGAGACTATGCGGAGCATCTTGGCGTGGCCCTGAACATCAAAAGCAAGGTGTTTGGACTTCCTTCGCAATTCATTACAACGCGAAATGATGTAGAAGATATCCGCATCAAAATGGGAAAAAGAGAATATCTTACGGTTGTCATTCCCGAAGGCGTTGGCAAGCTATTTCCGATTGGTGTCATCTGGGCACATACTGTCAATAAGCCTACGTTGGGAACTGTCTCATTTAGAGACTTTTGCAATCAAGAAGAGGTCAAAATGGCCCCCTACTTGTCCCCAATAAGCGTTGTAGACCATCATAAATCATCTCTCAAAACATCCTCAGCCCCATCGGCCCTCATTGGAGATGCTCAATCGTGCAATGTGATCATCGCAGAACAGACATTTCGAATTAATGACCACTACAGCACTTCTGGAATGTCCCTCGAGGATATTGACAAGCAAATTAAAGACTTACAGCACACTCCATCCACCCTGTCCAAGTCACGGATGCTACAACGTCTTTTTAAACATCATATGGCAGCTCAAACATCTGGCAAATTCTATGTTCACCCCTATAGAGAACTTGCTGAATATTTTACATTCTTACACGCAATTTTAGATGATACTGATTTGCTGACAAAGGTGTCTAAGCGCGATGTTGAATGTGTAAAGGAGCTGCTTAATAGAATTAAATCGTTAATGAAAAAAAAAGAGATTGAAGTCGTCAATTTTGATGGTATCCCAAGCGATAAACAATTTGCCAATGAAGCTGCCAAGCGACTTTTACAAAATCACGAAATGTACTCGATTTATAGACAGATTTACGACAGCAAAGAACAAGAGGTCGAGTATAACCTTCAGGCTGCCGAGGATGATCAAATGGCTGCCCTTTTCCTCGACACAAAAGAGCAGAATGGATGTTGCCGTGTCGGGCAAACAAAACTATTTAGCTCCAACTTCCCTTCTTTTGCAAAGAATAGTCCAAAATTAATGGAATATTGGCTTAAACATGCAGAGCAACGCGTGGAAGCTGAGCCGCAAATCGACTTACATCTCCATATGATAAGCACGATAGCAAGCGCCCAAGAGGTTTATGAGGATAAAGTCGGGCACTATAAGCATCAGGATCAACTCTGGTTTTGGGTACCCCCTAAGCCAAAAGCTTATGACCACTTGACAAACTTTTTGACAGCATTCTTAACAGCTCAAAAGCTCGGAAAAGCTAACTTTCAATTTTTGAATGGCGTTTCAGAAGAAATTCAACAGATTTTCATTCGAAATTCAATGGGAATACCCACTCAGAAAATGGCTGCAAGTGCTAAATTGCCTTTGGTGGTGCTTCAGTTTCCTGCTGGAACACTTAATTCCCGCAAGGCAATGATCACCCCCTACCTGCCCAAAATCATCTAACCACACGCACGCATCAGGCTAAAAAAAGCGACCTCGTAGTAGAAAAGTAACAGGATAGGCAGGATCGCAAGCGGCAGGATAAGAAGGATAGCAAGCATCCTCTTGAAATGCAAAAAAATCTTAATGAGAAGCAAACGCCTCCGGCGTTTGCTTCTCATTAAAATTTAGTTTCATCTTTCAAGAGGATGCTTGCTATCCTTCTTATCCTGCCGCTTGCGATCCTGCCTATCCTGTTACTTTTCTACTACGAGGTCGCTTCCCTAGCCTGATGAATGCACAGTGCACGAATATGTTAGGCAGCAGGGGCAGCAGCTTCGGGGTTATGTCGAGTACCGTTTTCTTCAAGTATCTCAAGGTTCACCCGTATCCCATTGCGGCTTGCAACAGACATAAGCAAAGTGCGTATAGCGTTGATTGTTTTCCCTTTTTTCCCGATAATCTTCCCAATATCCGACTTCTCAACAGAGAGTTCGATAATAAGTGTCTGTGTACCACCAATCTCATTGATTTTGACTTTGTCTGGATGGTCGACCAAATTTTTTACTATGTACGCGACAAATTCCTTCATAGTTCGATCCTTTTTCAATAGTGATGTGTTCCTACGCAATACTTAGTGCATTGCTCCATATTTCCGGATTGTATCGGACCTTCGATAAATCGGCTACAAAAAAGTTAGTTTTGATATCCAAGTCTGCATATCTGCGGGTACCGGCGCTGTTAATTCTAGCCTTTTGCCTGTCAGCGGATGAGCAAAACTAAGGGTCGATGCATGTAAAAGCTGACGCTCGACCTTATGTCTGCGATTGATATCAATATTGCCATAAAGAGAATCACCCAGCACTGGAGCGTTTTTATGCTTCAAATGCACACGTATTTGGTGTGTTCTCCCTGTAGCAATAGTTAAATGAATCAAGCTAAATTGCCCATTCGTCTTCAATGTGCGACAAATGGTTACTGCAGGCTTGCCTTTCGGGTTCACAGCCATCCGCTGGCGATGAATTGGGTCTCGCCCTATCGGAAAATTGCACTCCACATCCCCAGGATTGCCCACAACAATCGCCAAATATTCCTTGTGGATGCGTCGCGCGGCAAACATCTCAATTAAACGCTGCTGGGACAATAAGTTTTTAGCAGCTATCAAAACGCCTGAGGTGTCTTTATCAAGACGATGGACAATTCCAGGTCTTAATTGCGAATCCCCTTCAATGGGAATTAGTTGCTTACAGTAAAAGAGTAACGCGTTGACAAAAGTTCCTGACCAGTTGCCTACTGCAGGGTGGATGACGAGTCCTGAGGGCTTATTTACAGCAAGAATGTCGTCGTCTTCATAGATGATATCAAGGGGAATCTCTTCAGGAAGAAGAGTAATTTCCGGGGATAGGACGAATTGGATTTCTATTTCATCCCCAGATTGAGGCTGCGTTCTTTTCTTGGCAAGACAACCATTTAGGAGGATTTTTCCATCTTCTAAAAGCTTCTGAAAATAGGTACGGGAGTACATTCCAGCGAAACGAGATGCTAAAATACAATCGAGACGCTGTCCAGCCTCTTGATCAGTAACGATGATTATGTCAGGGCTTTCACATGGCATCGTAAGCTTCTTCTGTTGTCAAAAGAACCAATTGCACGGTAGGAACTTCTGGAAATATTGTACGCAATAGACTTTTAATATTGACTTCTATGAGAAGCAAAGTTGCCAAATCGGTATATCTCCCAATATTTTTCCCGATATACATTGTGCCTTTAGAATCAATTGTTTTTAAATACAAAGAATCCCCACCTACAAAGGGATGTTCTGACAAATTTACACGTTGGAACTGAGAGGGGGACGGGATAGGCATGCCTAAAAATAGCTGAATAGAATTCATACGGCGCTTAGCTATTTGCATCTTGTCTAGCTTGACGACTTATTTCCACAAGATGATCTTGTTGTCTTTTCATCTCTATGCAGATATTTTGGGCAATACCTTGGAGCATGGCGTTCCAGACTTGAGGTGCAACAGCCTTCAGTTCCGCAAGGGAACTTACAGTTGTTTTAGTGTCAAATCCGGCAGCGGCTGCCCCACTAGGACCTGCTTGGCCAGTGCTAGCTGTTGATTCAGAAGCAGGAGACGCCCCTGTAGCAGCAGAACTTCCACCCGTTTGAGCGTTACTCATAAAAGAACCTTCTGTAACATTCTTAAATTACCTTCTACTATTATAATAACAGAAACATACATTGTTTTTCAAGGTTATTGATAAAACTATGCCTCTTCAGGCCAACGGTCTTTCGTGAACGCGCCCGAGCCCGCGCCCGTTGCCCGAACTTCCCTTGTCCGAACCCGATCATACCTAAATTCGGGTACAGAAATAAGGTTACGATAGAGATCGGGCAACGGGCGCGGGCTCGGGCACGTTCACGAAAGGCTGTTGACACTTCTGCAATTAGCTCATTATGGTCCATTACCGTCCACATTCATTTTTTAGCAACGGTTTCCTTTCAATAAAATGGGCCATTCCTTATACTTCTGGAATAAATCAATCGAAAAGATAATGTATGAAAAAAATAATCTCGATCTTCTGCCTTTTATTGGGAGCCCTCTCGGCTCCATTAGCTGCTGTTCCAGGCGATTCTCTCGCCATGGGGGCATCTGGTCCCACTCGAATTTTCGTCAATAACCGCATACTGATCCAAGTCAATGGGAAGGCTATTTCTGTACTTGATATCATGAAAAAGATGGATTTGCTCTTCTATAAGCAATATCCAGAATATACCTCATCCGTGCCAGCTCGATTTCAGTTCTATGAAATGCATTGGAAGCGCGTTTTGCAGGATTTCATCAATAAAGAGCTTATATTAGCCGACGCCGAGGAAAACAAGCTGCCAGTCAGCCAAGGGGACATCAGACAAGAAATGGAGACCCTTTTTGGGCCAAATATTATCCTTAGTCTCGATAAAATCGGGCTAACCTATGACGAAGCTGAGAAAATGGTCCAAGAGGACTTCATCATTCAACGAATGCTCTATGCACGAGCCAACTCAAAAGCTTTCAAAAGAGTCACCCCGCAAGTTGTGAAAACTGTTTATGAAGAATATGCTAAAACACATATTCGACCTGAGCAATGGGTCTATTCCGTCATCACAATCCGAAATGCCAAAGAAAATCTAGGGGCGCAAGCAGCTGATGCCGCCTACCAGTTCCTCGTAGATGGAGGAACATTCGAAGAAGTCCCCGCTATGATCCAAAAAAATGATTCCTTTGGAAAAACGACAAAAGTTTCAACATCAGAAACCTTCACACATGATGTCAAACAAATCAATGCCGATCACAAGAAAGTGGTGGATGCACTGCAACCTGACTCTTTCAGCCCCCCTATTGCTCATAAAAGCCGCAGTGATCGCAGCAAGGTATTTCGCATTTTTTATCTAAAGGAACATCAACTTGAAGGACCAGTCCCATTTCAAGAAGTAGCCGCAGAAATTCGTGGAGAATTGCTCAACACTGCACTTGGAGAGGAAACCGGCATCTACATGCAGCGCTTATATAAGCACTATCATATCGATCCCAATGCGTTTTCAGAGGACTCTCATGAAGACTTTGTTCCATTCCTCATGAAATAGGGTCCCATGGCTATTTACAAGCCCACAGATCTCCTAGAGCTTCTAAAATCCCTGAACATAACCCCCAATAAAATCCTGTCCCAAAACTTTCTCATCGACGGGAATATCATCAAGAAAATTTGCGAAACAGCACATGTTCAACCGGGCGATTTGATCATAGAAATAGGACCCGGCCCAGGGGCATTGACAGAGGCTTTACTTGATCGTGGCGCCCACGTGATAGCGATCGAAAAAGATCCAGTATTGGCAAAAGCTCTCGAAAGACTGCAAGGACCTGAAAAAAAGCTCGAGATTTTTTGCGAAGACATCATGGGATTCCCCATCGAAGAGATTCTGAAAGAACGTTTACATGGCGGCAGCAAAGCAAAAGTCGTAGCGAATCTTCCTTATCACATCACAACACCCATTTTAGCTAACCTCGTGATAAAGGAACCCTTTCTTTCAACAATTGTCGTCATGGTTCAAGAAGAAGTGGCCAGACGTTTTGTCGCTCATCCAAGTACCAGTGAATATAGCTCATTTACTATCTTCCTGCAATTCTACTCGAAACCAAAATATGCCTTCACAGTCAGCAGGAACTGTTTTATGCCAAAACCCAGCGTCGAATCAGCTGTAGTAACACTGGAACTCCATCCTCCCGCGTTACTTGAAGGGCAAGAACGTTTTTTTGAACTAACCCGAACAGCATTCAAACATCGCAGGAAGATGCTTCGAGCCTCTTTACGTGATTTTTACACCTCAGAACACATCATGGAGACCTTAGAAAAGATCGGGGTTAATGCAAAAGCGCGACCGGAAAATTTGAGTCTGGAAGAATGGCTCTGTTTTGTCAAAGCCTTGCAACAATAGACTTAAAAA
>JABDBC010000083.1 GCA_013288825.1 Chlamydiota bacterium | reverse complement strand
CTACACATACCGCCCCGGAGGGCCGGCACAAACTAATTATCGATTTTTTCACAGCCTCTCCCTGGTTAATTTCTGATTTTCACCTGTTCCCACACCTACGGTTTCGCTCGCAGGCTCGCGAAACCTGGGTGTGGGCTATAAAATGAGAGAAAAATGAAGAAAAAATGATTAAAATCACTTCCAACCAAAAGTAGCCGCACTCGCCCAGGCTGAGGAAGCCCTGAAAGGGCGATCGAAGGCCTGGGTATGGTCCACACATTATGATGAGCCCTGCAAGGGCGACTCTTTTTTGAAGCTCGATAAAATTTATTCTGGCGTAAGTTTATTGGAACAAAACAAGTACCGCAAGACACAACTCTTGCAGATTAAGTGAAGTGGCGCGATTGACAGAATCGCGCCATTAAAATCGTGGAGAATGGCGCGATTCCATCGAATCGCGCCACTAAAATGGCTGATAGTGGCGCGATTCGACCGAATCGCGCCACTAAAACGGCTGATAGTGGCGCGATTCTCTCATATCGCGCCATTATCGATTAACTTACGCAATAAGTAGATTTCACGTTCTGGTGTAAGTTTATTGGAACAAAACAAGTACCGCAAAACACATCTTTTGAGTATTGAGTGAAGTGGTGCGATTGACAGATTAGCGCCATTTGCAAAGCATTTTGGCGATTCCTATATTGCTTTTATCCTGCAATGGACATGGACAGTAATGGACGATAATGGACCATAGTGGACTGTAAAGGACGATGCGGTATTGTCCATTACAGTCCATTACCGTCCATTATGGTCCATTACCGTCCATGTCCATTTCAGGCCATTGGTACTACTGCAATTACCTTCTTATGTCCTTTACGTCCCGTGTCCCTTCTTCTTCGCTCGCCATCCCTGTTACTTCTTGGCGGAATTGCCGGTTGCGCAGCTCTTTCTCCTTGCTTCAAAATATCATAGCACTTAAAATTCAAGCGTTCCTCGGGGCGTTAGCTCAGCTGGTAGAGCGCAACAATGGCATTGTTGAGGCCAACGGTTCGACTCCGTTACGCTCCATATTTCCCCTTTTCTCTATAATAATGAGAACCCTATGTATAAAAAAATTGCATCCCTCTTAGCTGCGTTTTTTGTCATTGCAGGGGTATTGTGCTTTTTTTTCTGGAACACCCTCACAAAAGTTGCTGTTGAGCACTATCTTCATGTCGCTAGCAAACAACAATTTAATGCTACTCTCACCTACAAGAACCTGGTGTATGTTGATGGGTATTGGTTAATTGAAGAACTAAACTTGTCGAGAGGGAATCAGCTTTGGGTTACTTCTCCAACAGTGCGATTACATTACCAAATCGAATTGCTAAAACGAAATCTCAACATCGAACTGACCCTCGTTCATCCCACAATTTCCATCGGCCCAACAACAATTGAATCTTTATCTAATCCCTCTCTCCCTTCAACTACAAGCGAATTTTTGCCTAAATTAGGTGTCTTTAGCGTGACAGCTAAGGCGGTAGTCGACGAAGGAACTTTGAAATTTTACAATTCCCCTCAAGATGCCTTCAACTTTCAATTAAAAGGCGACTGGTCCTCTTCCCCGAATTTTTATTTACGCACATGGAAGAAAAATGGCTACACACTCACCAATCAAGCGTCGATCATCTTTACAGCAAACCCTGAACAGCAAACAATTGAAGCAGAAGTAAAAGCCTTCGACTGCGCTGTCGCTTCCCGAATTTTGGAGACCCTTTGGCCTTCGCTACACAATTGGCAAGCCACAGAAGGGGTGATCAGTGGAAGAATCGTAGATACCTGGAGAGCGAACTACGAGAGAATCGTAAATGGCGACATCAAATTACAGCAGATGCATTGGGAGAACCCTACGCTTGATCTACAGGGCATTGTGCCATTTGCTCAACTCATCCTGCATGATAATGGAGGGGAACTTAAATTTCCTAAACCCCTCAGTTTTTCCATTGCAAATGCTTCTGATGAGGGCATCATCGCAACGCTAAGCGGGGGAGTGCTATTGAATCCTCGCCAGCCCCTTGTATTTTCATTAGAAGGGGAGTGCTTTTTCAAAGGTCGCTTATTTCCTCTAAATGTCCAGGGAAAACTCAATAATAGTTCCGAATTCATTGCTGAAAATATCGCTCAGCTTAAACTAGAAACACAGTACCAAGATTTGCCTGTTACTCTTTCATTATCTGCTTCAGGAATCCCAAGTGGAATACATTTTGATGGTGCCATTACCTCATTTTCAGATCTTCTTAGCTTTGCTGGCGACTTTGAGTTAACTTCAGATGCTCGCGTGGTAAAAGGGGAATGGGTTCCCTGGATTTTGGGGACGCGAGAAATAAGCCTTATTAAGGGAAGTTTTAAAGGAAGCAATCTGCCTATTGCACATTATGGGGAATTGCTTCACTCATTTCCCTATCAGATGACCGGCTTTATTGATATTGCAGGGGATTTTGATTTGAATAGTCTTGTTGCGTATTATAATGTCCATGATTTCAGCTTAAACCATTCCCTGTTTTCCATCACATTCCCTACACTACAATCAGAGTTGCATTCCCCTTTACCGGCAGTACATTATTTTGATTTCTTATCAGGTTCTCATGGGGGTGTTCTCCCCCTGCAGCAGCTCAGTTTTGTTGATAAAAAAAATGATATGTTAATATCAGATGTTGCCGGCCAGGTCTATTTAAACAAAAATGGGTTTGCCTTACATAATGGCGCAGCCTATTGCGAGGGGTTATATCTGGGCGGCGATATGTCCCTGCATTGGCCCTTGCAAGATGCATATGAACTCAATCTGCACCTCCACACATTAAGTGGAAAATTATCTCAATTAAATAATTTTATTTCGAAACTCAACGATAAGGATCAACCCCTTCTTCATTTGCCTCTTGAGGGGGAAATCGAGCTGCAACAGGAAGGAGCAACGTTACAAATCATAGCCAGTGCAAGTCCAGAAACTGAGCCATTGATTAATGCGCACCTTCAGGGAGCACTTATCGAAGGGCGAGTAGAGAGTCACTATCCATACCTTTCCCTTCAGCAACTCAATTGCAACTTTGAATATGACTATCGAGAGCATTGTCTGGCAATCACAGACTTACAAGGAGCGCTCCTCGTAGGTTCTCCAAGACATGCTGAAGAATATTTATTTACCGGGGATTACGTTCGATTTGACGATCTTCACAGAAATGCCGCTGAGTTTGACCTATGGATCGGGGATAAAAATCGCGATATTGTTCGTTTAGCTGGCAAGATGGAACCTATTTTGGAAAGCGATTCTCTTTGCGAGTGCTCATTAGATCATACACTTTCCCATTTTGGGGACATGCACCCAACGCAATTTCAGCTCGTTTTAAGAGATTGGTTTTACGTCGCTGAAGCTGAAGTCAAGTTTCAATTTCAACTTAACTCATTATTGCGCGATCTACAAAGTTTTAGCAAGACAGGTCTGTTAGGGCTATCACGCCATTTTCTTAACGAACTGCAAAGTTTGCAAACAGCTTCAGGTCTGTTTGATGTCAGCATGTCTTATAGTGATCTCAATGCCTTGTTTTCGTATCAGATTATCGGAAAAGAGATCTCTGTCAAAGATATGCAATTTACAGAATTCCATTTTAACGGGAGCAAAAAGGATAACGCGTGGATCATCGATCAGTTGCAGTTAGATGATATTACAATCGCCGCTGAGTTAGCTCATCAAAATACACATTGGAATATTAATTTCTTGGGACTACAGGTGGGGGATGCTCTATTGCTTGGGTTAAAAGGGGAGTACATCCCATCCTCTCAAACATTGCAAGCCGAGATCAATTTGCTTGAAACAAGGCTAGAGAAGCTTGGGGCTTTTTCCTTACTAGAACCCTTTTGTAAACTTTGTGTTCCAAAAGGCATTTTGAAGGCTCAAGGAAATGCTACCATTGTGAGAAGCGAAGATAATACCCGTTGGATTGCCGACCTAAATTTGCAGACTACATGGCTCGATTGGGAATTGAGGGGAATGCCTTTACAGGATATGTCGGACGTTAATTTTCATCTGATTTCAAATAAAGGAATCACCATCGAAGGTTTAAAAAGCGGGCTTAGGGCTCGTAATCAAGAGCTTTTGGCAACATTTGAATTAAAACACTTCGAACATGACTTTCAAAGGCACCAAACTGTTATCTCTGGATTAAGCTTTCACATACCACAGCAAAACACCAAACAAATTGGCGAGTTGTTAAAGGACAAAATCCCTCAGACATCATTAACGACCATTATTACGTTGTCATCCTATTTGGGAAACAGTTTGCAGGGAACTTTAGATCTTACAGCCACTTCCCACCACCATATCATCAATCTCGAATTAGATCCTGGAATGTATTCTATTGCAGGCAATGACTATCGCATTAGCAAATTTCGTTTAGAATTAGATCCTCTTGAAATGCGCCTTAGCACCTCTTGCCACTATCAAGATCAACCCTGGTCCGTTGAGATTCGTAAGGCATTCTCAGAACTTGAGCCAGGAAGTTTGGTTTGTCATACAACAGCAACAACCCCACTAGAGATCTATTGGCATCGAAATGTCAATCAGGAAATAGTCATTCAGAAAATCGAAGGAAGATGCCCCGGTATTGAAGCCCATTTGTTAGGGACTAATGTTCAAGAATTGGTTGGAACCATTGCTGTAGCACTACCCAATGCCGCTTCTGTATTGCCCACATTGTTTACTACCTTTGTGCAGAAATGGAATATTGGAGGACAGTATGAACTATCAGGAAAATGGACTTATAAAAATCCATTTATGGAAAATGTGAGTTTTGTGGGGACTCTTGAAAGTCAAGATGCCAAGGTAAACGGATATCAAATCAGTAATCTCAATACTCAACTCAAGATTTCCCCAGAAGAGATTTCTCTCATCGATTTGGAGCTGCACGACAATGCAGGATCTCTTGCTGCAAAGCAGGCTGACATCAAACTTGGAAAAGAAGGGGAGTGGGTTTTAAGCATACCTGAAATATCAGGTTCCCAATTGCGGCCAAGTTTATTGAGGATGACCAATGGAACTTTAGAACCGCCTGAGAGCACATTTGTGGTGCGCAAATTGGAAATAAAAGATCTTACTGGAAATCTGTTAAACCCTAAAAGCTTTACTGGACATGGAGTTGCCTATTGTGCCAATCCATCCAAACGCGATCTCCCAAATCAAGTGTGGAAACTGACCCCTGAGATGATTGAGAATTCTGGTCTTAATCCTAGTTTAGTCTGTCCTGTGAGCGGAATAGTGTATGGCCACATTCAAGATGGAAAAATCTTTTTGGAAAAATTTAAGGAGATGTATAGCGCTGGTAAATTATCAAAGTTTTATTTGCCCAAAAACCCAAAAAATCCCATTTACATAGATTTTATGGGAAATCTTCATCTGGAAGTGCGCATGAAGCAATACAATTTGTTTATGAAATTTGCTGAATCCTTTGTAATATCGATCGATGGAACAACTCAAAAACCCATTTATCAGCTGAAGAAGAATTCTGATAAAGATGAGGACGACACATAGTTCTCATGAATTCTTCGCCCCCTACACTTACTTGGAAACAAATCCTACGTCAAAATTTTACAAATTGGGAGAAATTAGCCAATTTCCTCGAGCTTTCAGAGGAACAACGCCAAACAATTCTTAAAAAAGCCTCCTTTCCATTAAATCTCCCTTTAAGACTCGCTCAGAAAATAGTTAAAGGAACCCTAGAAGATCCCATTCTTCAGCAGTTTCTACCTATCAATCAGGAGCTTGTTGTTATACAAAAATTCAGTGAGGACCCCATTGGAGATGCCGCATGTCGAAAATCTGCAAAGCTGATTCATAAGTATCAAGGAAGGGTATTGCTCGTTTGCACCAGCGTCTGTGCCATGCATTGTCGCTTTTGTTTTCGTCAACATTTCGATTATGAAGTGAAAGAAAAGGCTTTTGTAAATGAATTAAAGCTCATTGAAGAAGACCAATCCATTCATGAAGTTATTCTGAGCGGTGGCGATCCTCTTTCGTTGTCGAATGCTGTGCTGAGCGATCTTTTGGAATCTCTTTCGAAAATGCCGCATGTTAAGAGAATACGATTCCATACCCGTTTCCCAATAGGCATACCTGAGCGATTAGATGAGGAGTTTTTGGCTATATTGCGCAATGTTCCATGTCAGATTCTATTTGTCACCCATATTAACCATGCACGGGAGTTGGATGAGGTTGTGCTGAACAAATTAAAATGTCTTCAAAAGAGTGGGATTGTTGTTCTTAATCAAGCCGTGCTTCTGAAAGGCGTCAACGATAATATAGAGGCATTGGAGGGGTTGTGTGAACTGCTTGTGGACAATGGAGTGGTTCCTTATTACTTGCATCAGCTCGATCGGGTGCAGGGAGCAGCGCATTTCGAAGTATCAGTTGAAACAGGTTTGTTTTTGATTGAGGAGCTCGCAAAGCGGTTGCCGCACTATGCCGTGCCCAAGTATGTTCGCGAAAACGCCGGCGAGCCCAGCAAGACACTCCTAACCCATTCAACATAATGTTTAAATTCACCCTACTTTAATAGAAAATCTTCCATTGAAACGGCGAGCCGGGAATTTTTTTTAATCAACTCCTTATTCTCTGTTACTAGCCATATTGCATATCTCACCGACAGCTCAACAAATTGAGCATCATAAGAAGAGATATTGGCTTCAAGGGCAATCTGAAAGGCTTGTTTCTTATTCACCACGATTTCATGTGGGGCGAGCTGATCAACCACCTTGTCATAATTATCTAGAAGGCTTGATCTTGAGATGAGATTTTTACGACTTTCTTTCGGATGGAACTGCTTACATCCCCATTCATGACCCTTACGGAAATGTTGTAACACTGTTAGACCTCTCTGGGAATGTTGTAGAAACGTATCGCTACACGGCTTTTGGAGAAGAAATTTATGAAACAACATTGAATCCGTGGCGTTATAGCAGTAAGAGGGTGGATCCGGAAACGGGCTTTATTTATTTTGGCCGCAGATATTACATGCCGACGATTGGACGGTGGCTGACTCCTGATCCATTGGGTTTTGCCGATGGACCCAATTTATACACTTTTGTACATAACCAGCCTTTTGCTTATATCGATCCTGACGGGCAGTTTGCATTCTTGATTCCTCTTGCTGTTTCATTGGCTCTAAGTTATTGTGCACCTCCAGCAGCAGTCTTCCTGGCAGAATGTACCGGTTGTGTGGCGGCTGCCAGCTTCGTGACAGGCCTAGCAGATGGTTATAACTGGTCCTGTCCCGATACAAGCTATTGCGTAGATCCTACTTCCAGTTGGGCGAAGTGTGCTGGAGTTGCTATTGGTGGGGCCCTTTCTTTAGTGGATGTTCCAAGGAAAGGTCTTACTAAAGCTGTTACCTATGCTGCAGCGAGCCCTATTGCTGCAGGCATGGCAGCAAAAGCCGGCAGCACTGTGGCTCATGCTTGCAGCAGCTATTCGCGCACAGCCGCCACCCAAACCACCCTCAAGACCGCCGAAGTCGCCGAAAGGTATGTTGTAAAGAATGGAGTTCAATATACGAAATCTAATTTGCAATTAGGTCAAAAAATGCACAATTCTTATAAGAGTGGCTTGAATAATGGCGGTAAAGAATTCAGATTGCCTAGTGGAAGGCGAATAGATTATCTTGATATAAATAATGCAACGATTTATGAGTTAAAGCCATTTAATCCAAGGGCTATGCAACAAGGACAACGACAACTTCAATTATACAAGCAGGAATTAGAAACAATGCCAAGGTTTAAAGATATTAATTGGAACACAATTTTAGAGACATATTAAATCATATGAATAGTAAAGAATTTAAAAAAATATTTGGTGAGATAGCGCGTCAACAGGGTTTCCAAGCTTCTCCGGGAGGTTGGTTGAAGGAGTCTACGGAAAGTATAATTTTTCTAGATCTGCAAAAGTCAAATTTTGGAAATTACTTTGAGCTCAATATAAAAATCTTTATTCAAGGTATGTTTGAGCAGCATTATAAAAAGGGAAAAGAATTACAAAGAGATACAGGAGATATATTCAGGAGGCAGCCAGTGGAGAGTCGGGATATTTTTGATCTGGATTCTGGGATGGATGAAGCCTTACGAAAATCGAAAATAAAATCACTGTTTGAAGAATTTTTAGTCCCCTATTCCAACAATGCTCTTTCCATAAAAGGGATTAAGGAAATGGCAATAAGGGAGGAGTTCTTCTTATTACCGAATGTAGCAAAGGAACTAGCTAAGTTAAATCAAGCGACTTAGAGCTCTCTTGTCTGCGCTACTCAATAAGCTTGAGAAGGGTGTGCAGGAACGGATCGTAAAAACAGCGGTTAACTTTGGTGCCGGCTCTCCGGGACGGGATATTTGGGTGACGCTATTCCCAGGCTTCGCTTACCCCTCCGGGGAGCTTCAGCCTGGGCTATTACATGAACAGGCCCTCCGGGCTGTTTGCAACATTATTTGTTTGCTAAACCGTCTCGGCATATGCAGCACAGCAAATAACAGACTGTGCAAACGGGTCTTCCAGGCTGTTTGGAACATTATTTGTTTGCTGAACCGCCTCGGCATACGCAGCACAGCAAATAACAGACTGTGCAAACAGCCCGGAGGGCCTGTTCATGTAATAGCCCAGGCTGAAGCTCCCCGGAGGGGTAAGCGAAGCCAGGGAATAGCGTCACCCACACATACCGTCCCGGAGGGCCGGCACCAAAGTCAGTTACCGTTTTAGAGTAAAAATTTAGAAATTAACATTTAGGGGTTGTATGGAAATGAAGTCGTTCATTCAAATTCTTGTGATATTGGGGATTTGCTTCGGGATTTATAAGTTAGCCAGATGTATTAGTAAGAAAAGAAATAATCGTCCTTTGTGGCGTCCAAAAGATGAAAGTTATTTGAAAGATGTTTTAGGGCGTATTTACTCTGCAGCCAGTTTAGAACATCTGCAGCGTTTAGCTGCGGAAGAAATCAAATTCTACTCAAGATATCGCTATCTATTTAGAGTTGCTAAGGAGGAAAAGCAGCAAGAAATAGCTCAAACTACTCCTGCAATGTCATTTGAGGAAAAGGAAAGTAGAACTAGGAAAAGATGGTTCGTATCATTTTTTATTAATTGTTTTATAATTGGTATGATGTATTTAATTACTATGCTATATATCAATACCCCACCAGCAGATGCATTTTATCTATGGCTATCGGTTATTATTGGTTCTGTTTTAATAGGTCTAGGAATGTGGTGGACTTACTATTGTGCCTATTTAAAGAAAGGAACTTTCTTACTTTCAATGATAGCATTTGGGAGTCCATTTCAGATGGTATTCTCACATATGCGCGATGGCGACGGCTTAGCTGTATCATTATTGACCCTAATCACTGAAATTGCTCTGTTTGGATTCTTTTGGTACAGCTCTTTTCTTCTACGAAAAATCAATTCTGAAGTAAGGGCTAGGAGGCAATTAGCAGGTCTCAAACAGATTATGTAGAGGTTTGTAGGAAAGCAGTCGTAACCATTAAAAAGCCGGTTCACATGCGCTAGAAGGCTCTTTCTGATTTCGTAAATTCCCACACCTGCGGTTTTCGCTCGCAGGCTCGCGAAACCTTGGTGTGGGCTACAAAATGAGAGAAAAAAGATAAAAAAATGAGAAAATTTATCCCAACCAAAAGTAGCTGCACTCACCTGGCACGGATTTTCATTCAGAAAATTAATTTCTCCTTATATTTTTAACAAATCAAGCAAAACATGTCGCACAATCCACTGTGAATGCATCTCAAAAGTTTTTAAAAAAGCCATCTTATTCA
>JABDBC010000082.1 GCA_013288825.1 Chlamydiota bacterium | reverse complement strand
CATCTCATTTAGATGTTTAATTATTTGCTCTTGAGGTTTCGTGAAAAATGCTCTTAATAACTCGTCAATATGTTCTGGATTAGTGATATTACAGTTTACGATTACAGCAAAGACGCCGTGAGTTTTAATCATCTCATCACTTGTTCTAAGAAAATGCATCAGGTGCTTTGTGAAAATCGGGCTAAGGACTTCAGAATGAAATAATTTTTTTAGGGTATCCTCTGTCACCATCAGATTTAGCTGTTTATTGATTTGTTCTGGAGAACTCTTAAAAAATGTTTTTAACAATTCATCAAAATATTCAGGTCTAGTTATTTTACCATATGCAATAACATTCAAAATTCCATGTGTTTTAATTACCTCATTTGTTATTCTAAAACGATCCTCTTCAGAATCGATTAAAGCAAGCAAGTCGAGGTATTTTGTAGACTGCACAAACTCCAAATTTGTGATCCCCGCCAGCATTTGCTTCACTGCCCAGGCAGACTCATCGGAAACACAAGGCATTGACATTAAGGATTCAATAGCGGGGGTCAATCTTACATCACCTTCTGACATTAACCCCCTTATAGATTGAATAGCTGCAAACTTCACCTGTGTAGTAAATCGCTCGGGGTGAGATTTTAAACGTCTGATAATTTGATCTATTAAGGTATAAGCTAATGATGGATCATTTTGCATCAGCTTAATCTTTTGTGAAATTTCTTCTAAAGACTGTACCGGATTTTTATCAAATGATTCATCAAATAAAAAATCCCAGAATGAAGGCTTGGATTGTACGGAAAGTGCCATGTCCCAAAAGAATAAATAACCTGGAACACTCTTATTGCATTTGATATAAGCCCTTACGCATATGAGTTTTTCATCTTCAGTAAGTACACGTTTATCACTCAATTGTAATTCTCCAATTAGACTAAATTTAATTTGATCTTCTTCGTTTAGATATGAAAACTGAAGAAAGTCATGTGTACGTAACATTAATAAGGCCTTTTCGCCGAACGAAGGATGTTGCAGAAGATATTGAAACAAAGTGATTCCAGGTTCAACTTCTTTACCCCAATTTTCTGGTTTTCTAAGCAAAGCAATAATTTGAAAAAAATCTCCTTTTTTTAGCGCAGTTTCTAATTGCACCACCAGTGCATCTGAAGTGCCTTTTGTATTACCTTCTTTTTCTTTATTTAATTCTATCTCATGTTTATCCAGAATTTTTAATATATCAGAGTGAAATACGTAGCTCGAGAAGAGTTCAAATAGTTCTGCCGGTGAAAAAAAAGAAGCCCATTTCTCTAATTCAAGTGGCGTTGGCATTCCTTCTTCTCTCCCATGACGATCCATTCGTACTTTGGATTTTATTAAAACGGATTTGATTGCTTGCTTGACTGTATGGTTGATTGGGCCTAGATCCTTTTGAGAAAAACTGCCCGACTTTATAGATGTTGAGAGCGTGGAAAAGGCATTATCGAGAGAAGAAAATTCTGCACTTAAACTGGCATTCTTCCGCATTTCTTCTAATACGGTTGACGAGATTTTTGTAATTTCATCGGTTGCAGGTTCGTGGGTATCACTTGTAGCTTGATCCAGTACAAATAAATCTCTAATCAATGATGAATCTATATGATGCGTCATATGCCCAACCTGCCTAACCTAAGTTAATACATATTTCAGACTCAGACCTGTTCAGTAACGTCCGGGCAATGGGCGTGGGCTGGGTTCGTTCACGACTTAAATGTCGTCCTTTCAGGACTCCATATGTACCATGACTAACCCAGGCCTCCGCTTCGCTCCGACCTGGGCTGTGAAATACCTGCCCTCCGGGCCCTAACACAGGCACTTCTGCAATTAGCTCTCTAGGAACAAGCTATACCCTTGCCATAGAATTTTGAAGATGCGCACTTTTGCAAATGCCCCGGTAGGGACGCTACAAACGTATAACACAATCCGTTCTATTTCGTACGTCTAGACTGACTCCTGAAACGGACCCCTGGAATTTCTTGCAATAGTTTATCGAGCTCCACTTGTAACTTAGCTCGATCAACTTCTAAACCCTGCAGTTCGTCCTTTATTGCCTTTAAGTCACGACGTCCAGGTTGTCCTATTTCTTGTCCTATTTCTTTATAAGAAGCCGCGATTCTTCTACTAACGGCCACTAGCTCGGCACGTTTCTCGTCTACTTTGCGTTTCATTTTAACTACATCATCAATAGATGACGCCCTCGCTTTTGCGGGTTGAGGTGCAGATGACGCCCTCGTTTTCTCATCTTTCCTTGATATGGGGGGTTGAGGTGTCGATGACAGTGGAGGAGCTGATGTTGGTGGTGGGGGTGCTGATGATGACGAAGGTGCTGATGACACCTTCTCTTTCTCCTCTTTTTCTGAAGCTCTCTCTTTCTCCTCATTCACTGGCAGTAGTGGTTGTTTGGGTGCTGAATAAACCAATTGTCCACCAATTCCCATTGCCTTTCGGGCTGCATTGACTTCATTTTGCATAAGACTATCTATTGCAGACTTTCTATAATAAAACTGTTGTTCTCCTATACCAGAGAGACTACGACTGATATATGCTGTGAACACTTCCCAAGCAGTTCCAACTCTGATTTCAATTTCTACACCCCTCTTTGTTTCTGTTCTAATTGCCATGAATCTTCTTCCCTGTAAATTAGCACGAACATCCCCTAAACTGGTATACTCATACTCTTTCCTTGTTTTACCATCATTTATAATAAACACTGGAAGCCTTGGAGGGATTGCACTAGTCATAAAAAACTCCTAGGTAAATATTTTTTTTCAGGCTGAAAGCCTGACGTATAGCCATACGTCAGGCTTTCAGCCTGAAAAGAACTCTACATAATACCTAGGGCGGTGCCCTAGGCTTTTATACGTCAGTCCGTTGGCCTGAAGATAGGCTCTGCAAGTACCTCGGTAAGTGCGCTACATTATCAAGTATTTTTATCAAAGGACCCTGGAACATCATCAAAACTATCAACCTCTTAATTTATCAAGCCTATCAAGCCGCTCACGTAACTTGGCCTGTTCTTCCTGTAAAGGCAATAAACCTTTCTCTAAGGCTTTGTACTCTTTTTGATCACCCCGCCCATTCGCTACTCGCATCTCTCGCTCAATTTTCAAAATTACAGTATTAATACTCTGTAACTCGGCAAAAGTTGTTCTAAATTCGTTCAGTTTTTTGCTGTCCTCATCCAATTCATCAACTTTCTGCGCTGAAGATGCCGGTGCTGAAAAAACCAGTTTTCCAGCAACTGTCGCTGCCTTTCGAGCTTCATTTTCTATAAGATTAGTTATTGCTGACTTTCTATAATAAGACTCTTCTCCTTTTATACCACAGAGACTACGACTGATATATGCTGTGAACACTTCCCAAGCAGTTCCAACTTTGATTTCAATTTCTACACCCTTACCTGTTTCTCTTCTAATAGCCATGTATTTTCTACCACGTAAATCAGTACTAACTTCCTCCGTATTGGTATAAGCTACTCTTGTTTTACCATCATTTATAATAAATACTGGGGGCCCTGACGGGACTGGACTAGCCATAAAAGCTCCTAGATAAATATACTTTTCATGCTGAAGGCCAGATTTATAGCCATACGTCAGGCCGTTGGCCTGAAGATGGGCTCTGCAATTACCTTGGTAAGCGTGCTACGTTATCGAGTATTTTTTATCAAAAGACCTTGGAACATCAATCAAAACTATCGGCCTGTTAATTTACCAAGCAGGGCTCGTAATTTGGCTTGTTCTTCCTCTAATGACGTTAAGCCCTTCTGTAATTTTGCAAATTCGTCTTCATTACCCACTGCATTTCGCATCTGCCCCTTAGTACTATTAATCCTTTGAGCAATGTCACTCAACTGGAAACGAGTCGTTTTAATTTCGAACAGTCTTTTGCTGTCCTCATCAAATTCATCAATTTTCTTCGTCTGCTCTTTCCCTGAAGGTGGTGGCGCTGAATATACTATTCTTTCACCAATGCCTGTTGTCTTCCGAGCTTCATTTTCCGTAAGAAGGGGGGTTATGTCAGAGCCCTTATAAATCTGTTCTCGTTTTCCGGGGCTGAAAAATCCTTTTACTACTTCCCAAGTTGTAACCACCTTAATCTCAATAACTACTCCAGTATTTGTCTCTGTCTTAATGGCCGTGTATTTTCTACCACGCAAATCTTTTTGGACATCCTCTGCGTTGGTATAGGTTTTTGTCCCCCTACCATCGTGTATTATGAATACTGGGGGTCCTGATGGAATTGCACTAGCCATAAAAAACTCCTTTATTAAAATAAAATCTTCTAATCTATTTTCGGTTTATATTGACCAGTCAATTTATCGAGCTTTTCTTTTAATTCCTTCTCTTTTGCTATTAAATCAGTTACTTTCTTTTGCAATTCTCGTAACTTTTCATCCGATTCCTTCTCACTTCTAGCAGTGTTAAGTTCTCTTTGAGAGGTCGGGATTTGACTGCGAACATCTCTGAGAGAAGAGTTTGTATCAAATAACTCATTAAACTTTTTAGCTTCCTCTGCATATAGAGCTTGGATTTCTTCTGGAGTTGAGTTTGATAATTTACCCTGCAGCTCTTGTATTGCCTTAGCTTCTTTAGTTGGCCCAGCTGCTCCAGTTACCCTTCCCCGAGCTTGCATACCACCAAGATAGTCCATTTTCGGACGAAGAGCTGATGCCTTATTAGATCCAGATTGCATAAGACTATTTATTAATGAGCTTCTATAAAAAAACTGTTCTCCTTTTTTAGTGCTGGTGAAATACGCTTTTATTACTTCCCAAGCAGTCCCCACCCTAAACTCAATTTCTACTTGACCTGTTGTCTCTGATGTTTTTTTAATAGCCATGTAATTTCTGCCTTCGAGTTTGCCTTTGACATCGTCTAAACTCATAGGTTCTGAAGTCTTACCAGAAGCACTTAAATCGGTTACTTTGAATATGGGGCCTTGACCTTGTGCAGCAGGAACTCCACCAGTAGCAGACATAAAACGCTCTTAGTTTATATTAATCAAACTAATATGTTTAATTTCATTATAACATTGTTGTAATATTAGTTTTCAATAAATAAATACTAACTAAATCTGCATCTCTCAGACTCCCCGCCTCTGCGTTAATTTTACCACAGAGTTCACAGAGAAAGCAGAGAGATAGGGGAGGGGTAGAGATTGTTGAATTTTAATTCCCTCTGCGTCTCCCCGCCTCCGCGTCTCTGCGTTAAATTTGTTAAAATAAAAATAATTAACGCAGAGACGCAGAGGCGGGGAGACGCAGAGGGAATTATAAGTTATTAAAGCTACGTTTTGGACAAAGTTAATTGGGATTAATAATAATCTCAACCCTGCTCTCCCATCTCTCTGCTTTCTCTGTGAACTCTGTGGTAAAATGAACGCAGAGACAGGGAGTCGGAAAGTCGCAGAGCAAGAAAACAAGTTAGCAGTTGTTGAGGTAGGGAGAGGATGCGAGTAAGATTACTTCTAGAAACTAAACAACCGTTTGGCATTGAGAGTAGTAACTTCAGCTAGCTGATTTAATGAAATGCCTTTAATTGAGGCAATAAACTCTGCAGTTTCTACTAAGTACGAAGGCTCGTTCGTCTTCCCTCTTTTTGACTGCGGAGCCAAAAAGGGAGCATCTGTTTCAATTAATAACCTGTCTAATGGAACCATTCGAGCAACTTCGCGCAATTGTTCACTTTTTTTAAAGGTAATAATTCCGCTAAGAGAAAGAAAGAAATTTCTGTTTAAGACTTGTTCCGCTTCGCTTAGTGTTCCGGTAAAACAATGCAACACACCAGGTCCATGCACTCCATTTTTCTTATAGACATCATCTAAAATAGCGAAAAAATCTTCATAGGCTTCGCGACAATGGATGATTACTGGGCGACTACATGCCAATGCCAACTCGAGATGCTTTCTCAAATATTCTTGCTGTCTTGCCTTTGAGGAATGTGTATAGTGATAATCGAGACCTGTTTCTCCAATGGCTATCAAATCTCCCTTATGGGCATGAGCAGCAACGTGGGGAAAAAAGGTTGCCCCCTCTTTTTCGGCATCGTGAGGATGAACGGCTGTTGCTTGATAAATCCAGGGATAGCGTTGTTTTAAAGCGAGCCCCTGTTCAAGATCTTGTAGATCGGTGGAGATATTGACAATAGCATCAATTCCCCCATCATGGGCACGTTTTAAGATCGAATGGATATCGTCCAATAGGGGGGAAGAGCTTAGATGGGCATGCGTATCTATCAACATAACGGTTATAGCTTTTTTACTAACACTTCATCCCGCATTTGGTGCCGGCCCTCCGGGACGGCATATTTGATTGGCGATTACCCAGGCTTCGCTTACCCCTCCGGGGAGCTTCAGCCTGGGCTATTATGTTAACAGGCCCTCCGGGCTGTACGTGGATGCCTTTGTTTGAAAATCAGTTTTTCACACTGCCCGGAGGGCTGTTTACGTAATAGCCCAGGCTGAAGCTCCCCGGAGGGGTAAGCGAAGCCTGGGTGACCTCCAACCAAACATACCGTCCCGGAGGGCCGGCACAAAACAGATATGTAAATAATAATGTTTTTATGCTTCTTTCCAGGCAAAGGGAATCACATCGCCAATTTCTCGTTTTCCATGACGCAACATCATGAGCCTGTCGAAACCTACTGCTACCCCACAACAATCTGGGAGCCCATGTTCCAAAGCCTCAAGGAAATTCTCATCGATTGGAAGCGGTGTTTTATCGAGTCTCATCCGTTCTAAATTAGCATCGTCTAATCGATTTCGCTGCTCATTACAATCGACAAGCTCGTGATAGCCGTTAGCCAGTTCAACTCCATTATAATACACTTCAAACCTTTCGGCAACGCGTTGATCCCCTTCCTGGATTGTGCGGGCAAGAGCCGCCTGTGAAGAAGGATAATAAGCCAAAGCACAGAGTTCATTCTTTCCTAATTGCGGCTCAATAATAGTGCCCATAATCAAATTCAATAATGTATCTTTGTCGTTCACATCTAGGCTTGAATCTATTTCTATCGCTTTTGACTGTAAATATTTAAGAAGATCTGCAGGGGTCATCTTAACATAATCAAAACCTGCAAAACCGATAAAAGCATCTCGATAACTTATTGTAGAAGAAGGTAAATCCCCCAGAAAGAGGCGGACAAAATCCAGCGTTTCTTCGATCATTTGTGCAAAGGTGATTCCCAAGCGATACCATTCCGCCATCATGAATTCAGGATTATGCTTAGAACCACATTCTTCATTCCGAAATACATGCGATAATTGGTAAATATCGCCCATTCCTAGAGAAAGAAGGCGCTTCATACCATATTCAGGAGAGGAATGGAGAAAACGGAGACCATCAAAAGGGAATGCTGAAATTAAGTCGATATGGGCGTCTACAGATGCCGACGTACTAAGCTGGGGGCAATCGACTTCTAAGATCCCTTTTTCAGCAAAAAAGGAACGGGCTTTTCCAAGAAGTGCAGCACGATCCTTTAACATTGCCAGTTTATTCAAATTCTTGTGGCGATTAAGAAGCGCGTGAGACATATTCACCTGTGCGAGTATCAACTCTTACAATTTCGTCCTGTTCAACAAAAATCGGTATTTGGATTTTAGCCCCTGTTTCTAAGATAGCAGGCTTTAAAACGCGTCCTGATGCTGTGTCGCCACGCGCGCCTGGAGATGTCTCGACGATGCGCAAATCCATAAAAGTAGGAGGTTCAACAGTAACAGGGATTCCATTGAAGAATATGATATCGTAGACGAGATCTTCTTTGAGCCAACCTTCATTCTCTCCTATCATTGTGAGGGGAAGTTTGTGCTGCTCATATGAAGTTTCATCCATAAAAACAATGCCATCTTGCTCTTTGTAAAGCATGCGCATTTTTGTATCGACAACGTCGGCAATATCCAGCTTTTCACCAGACTTAAACGTGCGTTCGATAACCCGATTTGTAAGCAAATGCTTAAGACGGATTCTATTAAATGATTGCCCCTTACCAGGTTTCACAAATTCGTTAGAAATCACGGTGTATGGTTGCCCCTCAATAATAAGGCGCACTCCACCTCTGATGTCAGTTGTACTAATTGAAGCCATATTTCGTCCTTAAAACATTAAAATGTTACATGAGTTTTTCCGTTGAGACTACCATATCACACAAGGAATGTCTAGAAAATTTGAAAAGGAAAAAGGAAAAGATTAACTATGCGGCACGGACACGCACCGGGCACGAAGATTTTACCAAAGCATCTGAATGCTTCTAAAGGACTTATGGGTTAGTTTTAGGTGCTTGTCTCTCTAAAAGGGCAATAACCGTTTCATAGAGCCTGTCTGATCGAGTCGACTGAATGCGAATCTCTTCTTGAAAACCTTTTCTCAATTCAATCATCTCTAATTGAAATTGTCTTGATCTTTCAGCGGTGTCAGCCTTCATTTGAGCAGTCTCAGCTCTGATCTCAGCTCTAATTTGAGCACTGTCAGATCTAATATCTGCCCTAATTTGAGCACATTCAACTCTAATTTGACTAATATCAGCCTTAATCTCAGCCTTAATCTCTGCTGTAATTTGAAGAGTATCGGCTCTGGTTTGAGCATCATCAACTTTTGCTTCAGCCCTCCACTCTTTCATTTCTTTATAAAGAAATCCCATAAAAGCCCCCAGGGACGCTATGAGAGGGACAAATATTGAAACAATAGTTATTACTAAACTTAAATTCGATTCCATTTCAATCACCCGTCAGCTTTTCTTTTCTTCATCAGGGAAGAGAATGTATTCATCATCCGTCTTTACTCTAGAGTTTACCCGAAGAACAATAAAAAATAAAGTTAAAAGAGAGCCTCTATACCATTGAGACATACATATGTGATTGAATAGTTTAGAAATGATTATGGGTTGGTTTTGGGCTGCTGCCTCTCTAAAAGGGCAATAACCGTTTCATAAAGTTTGTCTGATCGAGAAGACTGAAGGCGAATTTCGTCTTGAAAGCCTTTTCTTAATTCAATCATCTCTAATTGAAATTGTCTTGATCGTTCAGCGGCGTCGATTTTCATTTGGGCAGTCTCGCCTCTGATTTCTGCTCTAATTTGAGCACTGTCGGATCTAATATCAGCCCTAATTTGACTAATATCAGCCTTAATCTCGGCTGTAATTAGAAGATAATCGGCTCTATTTTGAGCATTATCAGCTTTTGATTCAGCCCTCCACTCTTTCATTTCTTTATAAAGAAATCCCATAAAAGCACCCAGAGATGCTATGAGAGGGACAAATATTGAAACAATAGTTACTATTAAACTTGTATTCGATTCCATTTCTTGCACCTACGTACTTTCCAGTTTTAATAAACTCATGGGTTGGTTTTGGGCTGCTGCCTCTCTAAAAGCGCAATAACGGTCTCATAAAGCCTGTCTGATCGAGTCGACTGAATGCGAATCTCTTCTTGAAAACCCTTTCTCAATTCAATCATCTCTAGTTGAAATTGTCTTGCTCTTTCAGCTGTGTCAGCCTTCATTTGAGCGGTCTCTGCTCTGATCTCTGCTCTAATTTGAGCACTGTCTGATCGAATTTCAGCTCTAATTTGAGCATTATCAGCTTTCATGTCGGCTCTGGTTTGAGCATTATCAGCTTTTGATTCAGTTCTCCACTCCTTCATTTCCTTATAAAGAAATCCCAAGAAGCTAACGAGGGGGACCAATATTGAAACAATAACTATTAAACTAGAATTCGATTCCATTCAATCACCTATGGCTTTTCTTTTCTCATCAGGGAAGAGACGTATCCATCATCCCTCTTTTGATTCAGTCCTCCACTCCTTCATTTCCTTATAAAGAAATCCCAAGAAGCTAACGAGGGGGACCAATATTGACACAATA
>JABDBC010000081.1 GCA_013288825.1 Chlamydiota bacterium | reverse complement strand
CTGTATATAAAACAAGACAAAAAGATCATCGTAGTTCTTAAAACTATCTTCTACTACTTTATCAATTGCAGCCTTCTCAAACTTATTAATTAACGCAAACCTCAATTTTGAACATTCTATCATTTGTATACAATAAGCTGCAGTCAGGATAATATTTTTTGATAAGGCATATTCTGCAAATAAAACAACCTCTCTTTGGAAAACGCGATGATCTTTTAAATTCAAAATTTTAATAAATGCTGATTTGCGAAAAAAAGCTATGGAAGGAATAACACGAGTTGATGTTACTTACATAGAATAAAGAAGGATCGTTATGATACCACCACTCCGTGCATTTGGCGATATTGCAGATACTATTGTCGCTCATTGTGAGTTTGATTCTAAAGAAGCTGAGGATCCAAAAAAAATTGAGAGCCTAAAGAAGCTGTTAAGCATTGAACACAGAAAATTATTCGAAGCATGTGATAAACAGTTCCAAAGTTTATCTATTGCTGAGCGAAATATTCTTACACTTCCACTGAAGGGATTATTAGATACTCTTAAACCAACGCCCCCACCGACCCCTAAAATTATTAAAGGAGTCGAATATTGGGATAGACCTATACCAACAGATTGCATCCCTACTGCTGAAGTCCGTGATAAACTAATAGATGCTGCCAGAAAAGTCAAAGCATTGGTAGAAGACGCCTGTTTAGGATCCATAAAGCCTACTCTTGATTGCCTTGCCCCTGAATCTGTTAAGTGGATGGTACATTGGATCAACGAGGGGTGGAAAAATATGCAAAGTGAGAGCTTTGCCTCAGAAGTACAGGAGCGATATAGAAATAAACACAGTGGTTTTCTTTTCGCTCTTGCACTCAGTGAGTGGTTGCGAGTAAGCCGGAATTTTACTGAAGTTCCTGAAGTGTGGACTATACGCGAGAAGGTGTTCAAAATCATAGGTTCACATGCAGGGTGCAACTTGTTGGAGACTTCGGAAACTATCAAATGTGATCCTCGCCTTATAACTTTAGTGATCTTAACAAATACAATTTCGACACCCTATTATTGGTTAGAGTATAGTAAAGATCCATCCGTTGTAGCAACCCAACAACTGTTTCTTGGAATGTGTAACGAATACTACCCCCTTCAGGTACGAATTATGAAAGATGCTATGCCTTATCTAATAGAACTGGCTCCAATAGACAATGTATTAAAAGAATCGGAAGCCAAGGGATGGAGGGATATCCTCCAAAATGAACCAAGTTCTGATAAGCCAATGAGTGAGATATATGAGAATGCATTATTTGCCATTACCAAATTGACAGATGCAAAAGTACGGCAAGAAGAGCTGGTCGCTTTTATAGGATATGCAATAACGAAAAACCAAATCCTCATGGCCGCTTATGGCATACAGTTTATCGAAGGTATAGAGAATCGTGCTTCATTGATTGATAAATTTGATAAAGGACAGCTGAAAGAGCACATAGAAAAACATAAAGAAAGCCCTGAAAATGTATTTGTCTTGATGTATATTAACAATGACACTGGTAATCGTCTTAAACAATTTGAAGAATTAATTGAAAGCGTTGAAGTCGGAGAAAATTTTCGCGAAATTTTTGATATGTTTTATTACATGATTATGAGAATGCCTCCAGAAGATATTCTTCCCTATTTAATAATGCTCCATAGAATTAAAGAGTACGATTTAATGAGCAAGCTTTATAGTGAGAAAAAACACGAGCTTATAATAAATATTTTGAGAGAGACCCCATCTAGGACTTGACCATGACATTGTACAGCAAAGCGTCGAAGGCCTTTGCGCTTTCATCTTCACCGCATATAAAATGCACTCCTAAGCCGTCGAGCTGCTCCTTATCATTGTGATAACGCACTCGGGCGAGGATTTTAATATCAGGTTTTTCCTTTCTAGCTGCATTGATGATGCGCATTGTTGATTCGATTTCAGGGTTTGTTATGACTAAGAATTCGGTCTTTTCAATGAGCGCGCTCTTTAAAATTTGTGGATCAGTAGCATCGCCAAAAACGGCAAACTTTTTGGCCTCACTTAATTTAACAATTGTGTCAATGTTGCGATCGATTACAATGGTTTGAATTTTTTCTTTTTCCAAAAGATGCTCTGCGCTTTTTCCAATGGGACCATATCCAATAATGATTGCTCTCTTGCTCCCATCGAGCTGATTTGTTTGAATTTGATGTTCTTTTGGAAGAAATCTTTTTCGTTCCAGATACATCCCTAAACCTTCAATTCCTCGGAAAAGCAAAGGATTTAACGAGATGGAGATAATGGCACAGGCAACGATTACATCGTAACCTTCGTCGGGGAAAATCTTCAAATTAGCGGCTGACTGGGACAGTATAAAAGAGAACTCCCCAATCTGAGCCAATGCAATGGCAATAGTCAAAGCTGTTTTAATTGGATATCGTAGTGCGAGAGTAATAAAAAATGCTGCCAGTGGTTTCAGAATAATAATGATCCCTAGCATGCCCAGGAAAAGGGCAGGATGCTCGAAAATGCCTTTGGGATTAAATAACATGCCTACAGAAACAAAGAAAAGGACAACAAATGCATCTTTTATAGGTAAGGCGTTTGCAGATGCCTCGTAGCGTACATCGGTTTGACCAATGACCATCCCTGCTAAGAAAGCTCCTAAAGCGATTGAGGTGCCAAAAACCAGTGTCGACCCGGTTGCAATCGCAAAAATCATCGCCAGTATTGACAAAGTAAATAGTTCATGAGAACGGGTCCGTGCCACCTTAAACAAGGTCCAGCTCACTACTTTACGTCCAAAAGTGAGCATAATGACAGCAAGTACAACGAATTTGAGGAGGACTATCAAAACAGAACTGCCCACTTCCCAGGCTGATACTTTGGTGCCATGAATGTAATCAGCAATGGTGGGAAGCAGAAGTAGAACGGCCACAGTAAAAATATCCTCTACAATGAGCCAGCCTATAGCAATATGCCCCCTCGTTGTATTTAGAAGGTTGTTGTCATGTAAAATACGGGCTAGAACAACCGTACTTGCTACTCCAACAGCTAATCCAAAAATGAGGCCTGTTTCTATCGGCCAGCCCAATTGATGAGTCAATAGGGCTGCACAAATGACTGCAATGGCTATTTGTCCAATTGCCCCAGGGATCGCGATCCCTTTGACACTGACAAGATCCTTCCAGTCAAAATGGATTCCCACTTCGAACATCATTAAAATGATTCCGATCTCAGCAAGTTCTTCTGCAATATGGAGATCGGCAACGAAACCAGGGGAATAGGGTCCAATAATGTAGCCACCCAAAAGATAACCAAGGATTGGAGAGAGGCGCATTCGTTGAGTGATATAGCCTAAAAAGCTTGCTAGGCAAAAGCCAAATGTCAGGATGACAACAATATTGAGATTTACAGATTCAATCATTAAAGACACTCCTGAGTGCACAGAGATGTGGCACTTGGGTTTGACTGTCTTATACTGTAAACCAGATTTTTTTAAGAGACTTATTTTGTGAGAAGGGACGAGGGACCTAAAGAGCTAATTGCAGAAGTTCCCCTCTTCAGGCCAACGGCCTGACGTATAAAAGCCTAGGGCACCGCCCTAGGTGTTGTGTAAGTGTGTTTTCAGGCTGAAAGCCTGACGTATAGCTATACGTCAGGCTTTCAGCCTGAAAAACATATTTACATCACACCTAGGATGGTGCCCTAGGCTTTTATACGTCAGGCCGTTGGCCTGAAGAGGTCCTCTACAGAGATTTGCTTATTGTCCGACGCCCCAACGTAAAAAGGAGATCACTGCCAGAGGTTTTCCCACCTCTTTAGCACGTTTATTGATCAAATCTGCAATGGTAATGGCATCATCTTTAATATACTTTTGCCGAATGAGGCAAGCAGCATCATAAAAGGCGTTTATTTTGCCATCGACAATCTTATCAATAATATTTTCAGGCTTCCCTTTAATCTGACTTTTTGCAATTTCTCGCTCGTGGGCGATCACTTCAGCAGGAATATCCTTTTCTGAAAGATATTCTGGAGCTGCAGCCGCAATATGCATGGCGATGTCTTTAGCCAATGCCTCTTCAGAATTGCTGCCTGAAATTTCAACAACTGTAACAAGCTTACCGCCTAAATGAATATAAACCCCTATGGATTTATCTTGCGACTTAGGCAAAGTTTTTAAGCGGCGAATCTGGATGTTTTCACCGATTGTTTGTACGATTGTGCTTCGATATTCTTCGATGGTAAGGTTGTGATCTTTGCTATACTTCTGCCCTTTGAAGGCATCCAAAGAAGTGGGGTTCGAAGCTGCAGCCTCTTGAGCAACATTGCGAGAGAACTCTTGGAAGCGCTCGTTTCGGACTACAAAGTCGGTCTCAGCATTTACCTCAACCAAAGCAACAAGCTTTGGTGTTTCTGCTGTGGAGATCACCCCTTCGTTCGTCGTTCTTCCCTCTTTTTTCACAGCTGATGCAATCCCTGCTTTGCGCAGGTTGGAAATGGCAAGCTCCATATCACCCTTGGCAACTTCCAGGGCTTCTTTGCATTTGCCCATGCCCACTCCGGTGCGTTCTCGGAGTAGTTTGATCATATCTGCAGTAATTTGCGTCATTTTAGACCTCCTCAGGAATGTCAGCTAACACTTCTTCTTCCATACCGGCTTTCTTGCGTAAAAGGGGTTCCCCTTCTTCACCTTCTTCTGTTTGATCCCCTTTATTCATCGCAATACGCATTTCATTTTTCTTTTCGATAATGGCTTGAGTAATGGTCTGAAGGATGACTTTAATGCTTTTTAAAGCGTCATCATTACATGCAATGACATATTGTATAGGATCTGGATCGCAGTTAGTGTCGACTAGGGCCATTACAGGAATCCCTAATTTGTTAGCTTCTGCAACAGCGAGGTGTTCTTTGCTTGGGTCCACAACAATCACGAGTCCTGGAGGTTTGCGCATAGAGCGCACGCCAGAAAGGTTGCGATCTAACTTTGTTTGATCTTTTCCTAGCAAGGAGAGTTCTTTTTTATTCAATCCATCGCCGCCAGCAGTAATCCTTTTTTCGATCCGTTCTAACTTCTTAACAGAATTACGGATTGTTTGAAGGTTTGTGAGCATCCCTCCGAGCCATCGTTCACATACGTAGAATTCATTACATTGTTCTGCGAGCTCTCGAATGACGCTTTTCGCTTGTTTCTTTGTACCCACGAAAAGGATAGAGCGGTGTTTGGAGACGATTTCTTTAACAAACTCGACAGCATGTCGGATTTGCTGCATTGTTTTTGCTAAATCGATGATATAGATCCCATTGCGAGCTTCAAAGATAAAACGCTTCATCTTTGGGTTCCAACGGTGTGTTTGGTGGCCAAAATGGGCCCCTGCTTCCAATAAATCCTTTATGGAAATTGGCAATTCTTGCTTTTGTGATGACTGAGCCAAGCCTTGTCCCTTTATGTTGACGACGGCATTTTGCTTATTTAACATGCAAAATTTCGGTCTTGGTTAATATTTGCCTTATGCGACATGCATAAGGCTGAGGTTTATACAAAGCGCCTGATCAGAATCGAACTGACACTCGTAGCTTGGAAGGCTACTGTTCTACCATTGAACTACAGGCGCGGAGGCACAGACGACGAAGTACTACCACTATCTTACAAACAACCCTTTTTTCGCAACCCTATTTTTACCACAGAGAACACGAAGAGACGCAGAGGGGGAAAAGTAAATGCAAATGTACAGAGACGCAAAGAAAGAAAGTAACAGGATAGGCAGGATCGCAAGCGGCAGATAAGAAGGATAGCGCGTGGAAAATGGACAAATGGACATGGACGATAATGGACTGTAATGGACCATAATGGACTGTAGTGGACAATAAATTATTATCTCTTGTCTATTACAGTCCATTATGGTCCATTACAGTCCATTATCGTCCATGTCCATTTGTCCATTTCCCACGCACTATCATTCACATCCTGCCGCTTGCGATCCTGCGCATCCCGTTACTTTTCTTCTTTGCGTTTATTTTTCCCCCTCTGCGTCTCTCCGACTCCCCGTCTCTGCGTTAAATTTGCAATTCCTGTTTGAAGAAAAGCGCCCTTGAATTCTATCCAAGTCATATGTAAAGATGACATGCAAAACAAACTGCAGCTATCACATGTCATCGCGTCGCCACAGGCTGAATAACTCTCATGATTTGAATATTCCTGAAAAGGCTAATCGCATTCTAAATATTATTTTGATCGTTTTCATACTAATCATCATTCGCGTTTGGTATCTCGCTGTTGTTCAATACGAAGCTAAAGAAGCCGAATTTCGCAAGCCGCAACGCAAAACAGTCATTGAGCCTGCAAGACGTGCCACAATTCGCGATCGCTTTAACATCCCGCTAGCCATCAACAAAGTACAATATAAAGCCACTATCCTATATTCCCAATTTCGGCAAATCCAGCAATTCGTATGGACAAAAGATTCCGATGGAAAAAAAATAAAACAATATAAACGGCGTGAATATATCAACTCTTTGGCCAAATTATTGGGGAAAACCTTGAACCTCGATCCTGAACGTTTAAAAGATCTGATCTATTCCAAAGCTGCCTTTTACTACAATATTCCCTTTGTCATTAAGGAAGACATCACAGAACAAGAATATTACCGCTTGAAAATGTTAGAAAAGGATTGGGTAGGCCTCCTAGTGCAGCGTCTTCCCAAACGAACATATCCTCAAGGCAAAGTTGCAGCGGATATCATTGGTTATTTAGGGGCAATCAACAAACAAGAATATGAAGCCATTATTCACGAAATGAATGCACTGCAGGAGTATGTAACTGCTATAGAAGGTGGCGAGGAGCCTGAATTGCCCGTCGGACTCAACTCATCCTCAGAAGTCAGGCAACGACTTAAAGAGCTTCAAGAACATGCCTACACTGTAAATGATTATGTAGGCAAGGTCGGAATTGAGGGGCAGTTTGAGGAGATGCTGCGGGGCTTCCACGGAAAAAAAAGCTACTATTCCGATGCCCGAGGCAACTTTTTACGCGAACTCCCCGGTTCTCGTGAGCCTACTCCTGGAACGCGTCTGCTTTTAACCATATCCTCGGAGCTGCAGGAATATGCAGAAAGGCTTCTCATTCAAAATGAGGGAGTCCGAGAGACGTCCCCCTCCCATCCGAATCCCTTTAATCCCTACGAACAAAAGCAACCCTGGATAAAAGGAGGAGCCATTATCGCCATAGATCCCAATACTGGGGAGCTTTGGGCAATGGCAACACACCCAAGATTCGATCCAAATGATTTCATCCCTTCAGGCAAATCAGAGGAGCAAGTCAAGAAGAATTCTAACATCAACCGATGGTTTGAGACGGAACGGTATATCGGACAAGTATGGGACATGAAGCGTCCTTTGGAGAGAGAGCGATATGATGTGAAGCAGAAGGTTTTTAAGGAAGAAGCCGTTGACATGAGTTGGGATCGCTATCTCGATTTTATATTACCTGAGGATCACCCTGTAGTTCGGAGTTTGGCTTCCATTGGGACTATAAAAAATGCAATCACCCTCCAAAGGTCAGCAGAAACCCTATTGCGGATTAGTGGACAAAGCAGTATTTATGCGCTTCTGCAGGCCCTCTATCCCAATGAGGAGCATCAATCGTATGGCAAACGGATAAGCAACATCGTTAAACATGAAATTGATGTAGCTCTTAAGAACAACCCCCAAACGAAGCTGCTGCGGACGCAGCTAGATAAATACCTTCATTCTCTTAAACAAAATTATGACAAAGCCCTTCTGATTGATTTGTGCAGACTTGTCGTCGATGAAAGTCGCTTTTCTGAAAGTTTGATGAATCTTGCAGGAAGTCAATCCTTATCGCAATATAGGGATGCCACCGCTTCTATAGCCATACTAGAACCAATCTTAAAGAAAGTTGCCTGCACAATTTATCACGAAAATCAGTTTGTGCCATGGCGTCAAGAACACGAGAAAGCATTTTTAAAGGAAAAGAGGGAGCAAGAAAAGATTGCCCTCGTGCGCTATCCAAAGCCCTATATTGACTATATTGATGAGCAAGAAAGAGCAATGTTTGGACAATTTTGGCATGAGCATCGTTGGGGCATTGTAGAAGCCTTGTTGTTAGAGAACTCTGAAGTTGACATCAACATAATTTCATATGTAGAGCTGCTGAAAGATAAACAACAAGAGCTTGAAACTGGGACACTTACTCTATATGAAGAAAAAGCATATATAACAGCTAGAAAGATTCTCAAACAGTTGCCAAAACAGGCTGTGCGCTCCTTTCTTGACTCATTGAGAAGTTTTCATGAACTCAATCGCACATTGCTAGGAAAATATCCCCATCTACGCAAACAAAAAGGAGTACAGCTTGAGAAACATCTAGCAGCAGCATTTTATCCTACTTACGGATTTGGCTATGCCCGTTCATATGCCTTTAGACAAGCCGCGTCTCAGGGATCCCTCTTTAAATTAGTCACCGCTTATACAGCATTGTCTCAAAAATATCAGGAGCTTGAAGAACGAGGCAGCAGAATTACAAAAGAAAAGTTGAATCCTTTAGAAATCATAGACTCCATCGAACATCGCGGGGCAGATCTTTACTTGGGATCCTTTTTGGATGGGACGCCCATCCCACAGCACTATAAGGGCGGGCGTTTAGTGCGAAGTCAAAAGCATTCCATTGGAAAAATTGACATCATTAAAGCCATTGAGGAATCCAGCAATCCCTATTTTTCATTAATAGCTGGGGAGTATTTAAATGATCCTGATTCATTGGCCAAGGCTTCCAAAAAATTCTCATATGGCTCTCGTACAGGTGTAGACCTACCTTTAGAACTTCATGGAAGCATTCCTTCAGATCTTAAGGAAAATCGCACAGGAGTATATTCGATGGCGATTGGACAACACACCCTAGTTGTCAGCCCATTACAGGCAAGTGTTATGGTGTCTGCGTTTGCAAATGGTGGAAAGGTCTTGAAACCTAAAATCGTATATACCACAGTCGGATCTGAAAAAAGGTTGCCAGAATATAGCATTGAGACCCCTTTAAAATTTCCTTATCAGGAAAGTTTGTCGTTAGTTGCAGTGGATTTTCCTCTATTTACCGTAACATTGCGCACGGGGCAGCAAAGTCTAGTTAAGACCGTTCCAACATACATCAAAAGGCAAATATGGATGCCACAGATTATTCGCCAGATGATATTGGAAGGGATGGAACGGATCACAGCGCGTTTGTTTCATGGAGGATTGTCTAGTTTGAGCAGTCTCTATCGAAATCATCCAGAAGCCATTCAAGACTGTATAGCAGTAAGAAATTGCCTTGTGGGTAAGACCAGCACAGCAGAGGCTGTTGAGACCATTGATATGGATTTATCGACGGGTAAGAATACATTTACCCACGTTTGGTTTGGGGGGATTTCATTCGGCAGTGAAGAGGGGGATCATAAGACCTATGTTTTTGAAGATGAGCGGGGGGCTCCAGAACTGGTGGTGATTGTGTATTTGAAATTTGGAAAATTTGGTCGTGAGGCAGCTCCGGTGGCAGCACAAATCATTCAAAAATGGCGCGAAATCAAAAAGAAGCACAAAGCTATTCAGACGACATGATTTCGCATATTCTTTATGAGCTTTTTGCCGCCATCTAGCTCTTTTTTCCTGGGCCAATTTTCGTTTTAAACCTTCGCAAGCGACATCAATAAGCTGTGTGATAGTTGAAAAACTATATTGTTTATAAACCTTGATAAAGTCCTCATTTTTAAGTTTTCCTGCATGCATATGTATATCCCTCTATCAAACTCCATTGTACCATATGTTGTGTTTTAAGAAAACCGCAGGTGTGGGTATTATGAGAACAATAAATTAACCAGGGAGAGGCTGTGAAAAAATCGACGATCGGTTTGTGCCGGCCCTCCGGGGCGATGTGTGTAGGTTGGCGTTGACCCAGGCTTCGC
>JABDBC010000080.1 GCA_013288825.1 Chlamydiota bacterium | reverse complement strand
TTGATGAGAGATGTCTATGGGATCAACGTGATTTTGTACACCATACGTCAGGCTTTCAGCCTGAGAATCAACCCTGGACGTACCTAGGGCGTTGCCTTAGGCTTTTATAATTCAGGCCGTTGGCCTGATGAAATGGACCCGGAAATGGCTGGAACTAGGCCACTCAAATTCTTGCCAAAAATGTCCATTCGTTTCTCCCCAAGCCGGGCTAGCGGCGACAGAAAAGGATTAAAGAAAATATTCACAAATCTGTCATTCGTCGTGTGCGGCACAAAATTCGCAGAGAGAGTACAAGGATTTCTCGAATTACACAATATTACATTCGAATGTCGACACCTACTTGATGCTGAATAATTCCGCTGATTTCTGTCGCCGCTAGCGCGGTTTATGTATGATTGAATTTTACCACAGGCTGACGCCTGTGGCTATATGCTTTTGCCGCATTCGCGGCAATTTTTTCAACAAAAAAAATGCGCGAATCGTGGGTGCAAGGGCGGCTCTTTTGCATAGCGCATGCCGCACATCTGTGTCAAGATGCATTCTTTTACCTTTTCATAATAGGTCCTGAACAATTATAATCTTCATTTGAATGATAGTAGATAAATTACAAAAGGCTTTTTATGGCATCTCTAGAAATTACTTGTTGTAGTTGTGACGTTCTCAATATCCCTTATGTTACTGGGCCAGTACTGAACACAATGCGATTTGTCTGCAAAACTTGGAACACAAAATTAGATAAAAATTGCGCAATTAAGATTTTGCAAATTATTGCTAAAATTGTGCTCATCGTTCCGTTTATTCTCGCTGCCATTGGATGGATTCTCCTTGCTATAGGATATGCCATCGCAAAATGTTGCTGTATCAGAATGAATAGACCCCCCAACAGAGAAATGGATAATCAACAGCCTATTGCGACTACGAGGCCTTCCGCTGCGGCAGCTGGCACCGCTGTTTCTGATGACACTGGCTTCAATACCACACAAGTTATTTTAAATTTATTAACGCTTTGCAAGCCTCAAGTAACGCAGTATTCAGCTGTTGCTGTAATACGGTATGACTCTAATGAGACTGAAAATAAAACGACGGAAGAAACTAATGCATGTGCTGCGTTGAAAATTACTATTGATCCAGACGGTTCTAAAACTGTGCAGGTGCTTCATAGAGAGACAGCAACTACAAATCAACCAAGCCCCGTTCTAGCGCGTGAAGCAATACCTGCTATTAGAGTAGATACAATTTTTGAGGCAGTATCGAAGGCGATGGGTACCAAAGTCACTGAACAGTCTTTGAATATACAGTATGCCGTTGTGTTACCTTCGACAGAGCACGAAAAGAGTTTTGATGTTTTTTATAACACAATTGTCAGAAATGCCACAAAATTTGGTGAGGATCGTTATAGATCTATGCAAAGAAGTAGTTATCAGCACAGTTCGACTTGGTCTATGGATTCTTTGGAAAAACACTTAAAAGATGAAGGTCATCCAGCATATTTGATTCCGTTCTTGGGGCACTTGACTGGCTATACGCCCCCTGCTACACCTACTTAGAAGGATGAGCTCTGTACCGGCCCTCCGGGACGGTATGTGGGGGTGGGGCCAACCCAGGCTTCGCTGACCCCTCCGGGGAGCTTCAGCCTGGGCTATTACGTTAACAGCCCTCCGGGCAGTGTGAAAAGTGATTTTCTAACAGAAGCTCCCGCATACAGCCCGGAGGGCCTGTTCACGTAATAGCCCAGGCTGAAGCTCCCCGGAGGGGTCAGCGAAGCCTGGGGTTGGCCAACCCCACCCATTCAGTCCCGGAGGGCCGGCACAAGCCTTATCGATTTTTTTACAGCTTCGGACTGGTTCTTCTTCTTCTTCTTTTCTTTCCTCCTCTTCTCTCGGTGTTCTCTGTGATCTCTGTGGTAAAATAAATTTCACACATCAATCTCACAAAAGCTCGATGGTCTTTTTGGCGAAACATTTTGCATAAACCACATACGACAAAAATGCAAATTCTCCCATCAAAAACATGTAATAATACAACTCTCCACCCGATCCAAAACCATAACTATGCAATCCCGTTCCCAAAATGTAATTCACGCCATACCACGTAAATGTAATCGCTAAAAATCCGGCAACAGCTCCCATAGCCAATCCAAAATACCTTATGCGATTCATCCGAAAGGCATGGATCCACATCAAATAAAGACAGCACGAAATAAAAGCCCACGATTCTTTTGGATCCCAATCCCAAAAGCGTCCCCAGCTTTCAGCCGCCCAAACGCCCCCCAAAATTGTCCCTGGAATCAACATGGCAACTCCAATATACATCGCTTGGAGAATGCATTTTCCCAAAAAGCGCATCGTCGTACTTTCTTTGCGTTTCACCGAAGTCACAAACAAATACAAATGCCCCATGAGACCAGCCAGAGCGAATGTCCCATAGCTTCCCACAACTAATAACACATGAATAATCAACCAATATTGGGAATCCAAAACAGGCTGAACATTCTCCAAATCATGATGTAGGGCAGTTGCTTGCAACAGAAGCAATAGCACGCAAGCCCCAATGGATGAGGCGACCAACAGCAATCGCAGTCGTAATTTCATATAAAGCAATATACTTGCCAGCACTGTGACCCACGGGACATATACGACAGTCTCAAACATATTTGAGACAGGAGGACGTTTAAGAATATAGCACCGCAAAGCTAACAGCAACGTATGCAACACAAAAGCGATCGCCAAAAAAGCGAATCCAGAATGACTCAACAACTCTCTTTGTCTAAAGTAGGAACCTATTAACGTGACTGCAGCAAGAAGATAAAGCACAAGTATTAGAGGTGTCATGGGAAAGCGATAATAAAACACCTCTGCTTTAAGCCTGAAGGCTGTTGGATAAGTCATCACTTTGCCTGCGGCCTCAATAGCCAAAGTGCCGGCCAGAGGACGATAGCTCTCATTTAGTTGTGAGGCCAGTTTCTTACCCAATTCATAGACTCCATGTCGATTTTGTTTGAGTACTGCGTCCTCTAATGCTAAATACAAAGAGCGGATCGCCTCAAACTGATCGTCAGGATATAACGTGAAATTGCTTACAGGTACAATATTTTTGCTAATAGGATCGTACATTTTCACTTTAAGAGCTTTAAGAGGCAGCCACACACCGCCCCCTTGGGCACTTGGGAGGACTTGCAATAAGGTTCCAGCTTGGTTCAAACGTTGCATCAAGGGAAAATTGGTATCGAGTTGAAAGGCTATTTCTTTTGGATCGAGACCCTGTTTTTGCAACATCTCAGCAGCTTTAAATAAGCGCTCTTCACTTGGAATTTCCTGTTTAATTTTCCCGAACTGATTCATTGCCATGAGCAGTTTTAGGGCAACATCAGCTTCGTGTTTAGTGCTATTTAAGGGGTCATTTTTTAGTCCGATATTTTCCATAACCACCGTACCTGGTTCTAAAAAGTTCCAGGGGGGATCTTTCGGAGCAGAAACCACAACCAATTTATCTCCCTGTAGTTCCACCCACAAACCAGGGGCAAGGCTGCGCAATTCCTGCTTTGTGCGTTTGGAGCGATTAATGGGCGACAAATAGTTCTTCCAGAAATAGTAAGGGAGCAGCATGCTCATGTAACGCAGATTCGAGGATTTGTTTTCATAGATTGCATCATATAATTGTCGATAGGAAAAGTAGTTTGACGTTGTTGGAAGGGCTAAATTTTCAAGAATTGAAGTTGCGTTGATTTTAAATAATAGCGTTTGATCCCATGGTTCATGTCCCCAAAAATTAAGTTCCCAGATGAGATCTAAGGCTGAACTACTTAAATTTTGAAAGTCACTGTGATGAATAGTTCGATGAGCAAAATGGATCTCTTCATCGCCATATAATTCATAAAGCCAGAGCCTCGCAAAGGCTTCTGAAGGGCGTATCCGTCCTTTATAGCTCATGGGTATCGATTGTAATTCAGATTGGCTCCATTCGCTTGCTGATAAACATGCGAAAAGGGAAACAAAAACGATGCAAAAATATTTCAAAATCATCTAATTGCTCATCCTTAGAATTGCAGCCATGTTTTTGGCGGCATAAGTTAGAATAAAATCGGCACCTGCTCTGCGAATGCTTAAGAGGCACTCCATCATGGCTCGATCTCCATCGATCCATCCTTTTTGTGCAGCTGCCATGATCATAGAGTATTCACCACTTACATGGTATCCGCCAATTGGTAAATTTGTTTGTGCACGCGCCTTTGCGATAATGTCAAGATAGGCAAGTGCGGGCTTTATTAACAACAAATCGGCCCCCTCTTGCTCATCGAGTTCAATTTCTAGCATGGCTTCCCGTTGGTTGGCAGGATTCAATTGGTAGCTTTTCTTATCGCCAAATTTTGGTTTTGAATCAAGTGCATCTCGAAATGGACCATAAAAAGCAGAGGCATATTTAGCTGCGTAAGCAAGGATGCCGACATCCTGATACCCTGCCTGATCGAGTTGATTTCGAATATATTTGATGCGTCCATCCATCATATCGCTTGGAGCGACGATGTCTGCTCCAGCTTCAGCAGCGATAACTGACATTTCCCCTAATCTTTCTACGGTTGCATCGTTAATGACATAGCCCTTTTCATCGACATAGCCATCATGACCATGATCTGTAAAGGGATCTAGTGCGATGTCGACCATGACGATCATTTCGGGGATCTCTTTCTTTAATAAACGAACGGCCTTTTGAAGGAGGTTGTCAGGGCGGATCGATTCGGATCCAAAGGAGTCCTTTTTCTCAGCCGGGATGTAAGGAAAAAGGTTGACTGCACGAATTCCTAGCTGATAAAGTTCTACCACTTCTCGTAGAAGAAGATCGGCGGAGAGGCGGTAGACTGCGGGCATGCTGGGAATTTCTTGTTTGATGTGGGCGCCATCGATGACAAAGAGGGGGGCAATCATCATGTGAGGCTGCAAGTGATTTTCTTGCACTAAGAGGCGGATGGCAGCATTTTTTCTGTTGCGCCGCGGGCGTTTTAACAGTTCGATACCGTTACTACATTTGCTCTGAATCTGAATCGTCTGTGGCATAGATGTTGTTCTCACGTTTGATATGTTTGTAGTCTTAACAATAAATTCAACGCAAAGGCGCAGAGACCCGAAGACGCAAAGAAGAAATTTTTACCACAGAGATCGCAGAGAAAAGGGAGAGAGGGGGGAAGAGGAATTGAAGAATTTTCATCGTCCCTATCTTCTCCTCCCACTATCTCTCAGTGTTCTCTGTGATCTCTGTGGTAAAAATTTCTTCTTTGCTTCTTTGGACCTTTGCGTCTCCTAAATAACTCAAGTTATTTTTCGAAAGAACCGGAGTATGTCAAAGACGAACCCACTCGATTGCCCCTCCGGCAGGGAGCTTTGCGTTTAATTCCATTTCGAGGTCTAATATTAAAACAAAAGCTTTTTATCAGAAAGACAAACCAGAATATGCACACTCTCGACACAAAAAGTCTTAAATCTTGGTTCATGGCTCATCAAAGAGAGCTCCCCTGGCGTGAAGATCGCTCCCCTTATGCTGTCTGGGTTTCCGAAATGATGCTGCAACAAACGCAAGTTGCTGTCGTCATTCCCTATTTCGAACGGTGGATGAAACGTTTTCCTTCGATTCAAGCATTAGCAAATGCCCCTTTGGACGACGTGATAAAAGTATGGGAGGGTTTGGGGTACTACTCAAGAGCACGCTATCTCCATCAAGGGGCTCAACAGATTGTTCAAAATCATAAAGGGATATTTCCACAAATTCCTGAAGAGCTTTCTAAAATTAAAGGGATTGGACCCTATACTGTCGGAGCCATTTGCAGCTTTGCCTTTCAGCAAAAAATGGCTGCTGTTGATGGCAATGTCATTCGTGTTCTTGCCCGCTATTTTATGATTGAACACGATATTGCAAAGACAAAAACTGTGCAGCATCTGCGAGAAATTGCTGAGGAGATCCTGCCTGAGAAGGAACCATGGGTGATCAATGAGGCCTTAATCGAGCTCGGAGCAACTGTTTGCATGCGCAAACCAAACTGTGGAGCTTGTCCTCTGAAAAAGGGATGTCTTGCTTATCGGCATAATAAGTGTGAACAACTACCCTATAAATCCTCTAAGACCATAATACAACGGCTATATCGCTCTGTTGCGGTGATACGATCTGGCGATTCTCTTTTAATAAAACGAGGAGTTTTGGGGGAAGTGATGTCAGATCTCCACGAATTTCCCTATATGGAGACAACGTCGACAGGCGGTTCTGGGGAAGAATTAAAGGAGTATATAGAGCAGTTATGTGGAACAGGCGTTATGTGGGAATATCATTTACCAATTGTCAAGCATTCCTTCACTCGATTTCGCGTTGAGTTGAAGCCCTCGGTATTTTCAGTGAGGAAACAAGCCAAAGCTCCTGCATCATATCAGTGGTTGACAATTTCAGAGTTAGAGCGGCTTGCCTTCTCATCCGGCCACCGACGCATTTTCCATACACTGCAGCAAAGGAAGGCAATGTCTTAGTAAAAAATTAAACGCAAAGGCGCAGAGGCCCGAAGGCGCGAAGAAGAAGTTTTACAACAGAGATCGCAGAGGAAAGGGAGAGAGGAGGGAGGGGAATTGAAGAATTTTCATCGTTCCTATCTTCTCCTCCCATTCTCTCTCAATGTTCTCTGTGATCTCTGTGGTAAAAAATTTCTTCTTTGCGCCTTCGGGTCTCTGCGCCTTTGCGTTTAATTTTTTTTTCGATAAGTGTGCTTGCTATCTTGTTACTTTTTCGGGGGAGTTGTTGATCTTTGATTGGCTTCGTATAACTTCAGATACTTGTAGAAGGCGGTATGTCCATTGTATGTCGAGATGACAAATCCTTCATAACCCCCTAAAAACCCTCTTTTCAGAACATAGCTTTTAAAAAAGGCAAAAAATCCATGAGCAACTGCTTTTAACGGCGATGATTTTTTTTCCCCGACGTTTTGTATGGCAAATAACGTCGAATACGACTGCATTTTTGATAGAAAATCGGACAGAGTTGCATACGAATAATGAATGAAAGGGGCTTCCAAAGGCACTTTTTTCAAGTGTGTCGCGATAATAGCCTCATGCACTTGAGCATCAGTAAATCTTGTTCTTGTTCGATTGTAGAGGCGCATTTGTCGATCAGGATACCACCCGCACCACCGGATCCATTTTCCATTATAGAAATTGTTTCGTGGAAAAGAATAGACACACTCCTCATCGAGGACTGTTTTCGCTATCTCTTGGGACATCTCAGGGGTAACAACTTCATCGCTGTCGATCGAAAGGATCCAGTTATTTCGCGCTACTGCTGTTGCTGCGTTATGTGTGGGCCCAAAACCGATAAAAGGGCGTTGGAATATTGTGACGTTGGGAAATTTTTTGGCAATTTCGATGCTATTATCTTTGGAACCAGTATCATAAACGACGATTTCATCAAACTCGTGTAGAGCAGATAAAACCTCTTGCAAGTACTTCTCGCTATTTTTTGTCAGTATTGTTACAGAAATGGGATGCATCGAATTATGGCAATTCCTTGAGGGCATTAATCACACGGTCAATATGGCCTGGAACCTTTACGGGGCGTTCAATCCAACGAATTATCCCCTCGCGGTCGACGACAAAAGTGCTCCGTTCAATACCCAACAGGCCTTTAGGCACGGCAAACTTCTTGCTTAACTCATAGTTTTCGTCGGAAATTAGATTAAAATTTAAATTGTATTTCTGTTTAAATTTTTCGTGGGACGCTGCGTTATCAGGGCTGATTCCAATGACGATCGCATCCACCTCATTGAGCCTTTTTATGTTATCTCGGAAATCGCAGGCTTCTTTAGTGCAACCAGGAGTGTCATCTTTTGGATAGAAGTAGATTACAACAGGGCTGCCTATTAAATCATCGTCGGTGAGAGTATCTCCATTGTCTTTAACTTTAAAGGCAGGGAGTGTATCGCCAATATTCAGTGAGTAGTCCAATTTAACTCTCCATGGTTTTCCATAAACTATGCACTAGGATATTCTTTGTTCATGTAATTTTTTGCAAACGGAAACAACATTCGATGCAGTGGAGAAAACCGATATAGGTGCCGAAATTGGGTTCGCAACGATACTGGAAACTTCATGAGATAGGGCAATAACGTATAGGGTCCAGACTTACACTTTTCCCATAAAAAGCGATTGACAACACTGGCTTTTAGCGATGGGTAGATGTTTTTAGTTAATAGTTCAGAATAATCTTGCTTATGAAGGATTGACTGTGCTGCAAGATACCCGGAGGTAATAGCAGTTCGTATTCCAAAACCCCACAACATGTCTTGAAGGCCTGCAGCCTCTCCTGCTAAAAGGGATGTTCCTTTGATGCTAGGTTGGTCTAAAGAAAAGCTCCCAACGCCCCCAACGGGTCTGCCGTTGCTGATATCTATGGAATATTTGTTTTGAGCCCATTCTAATGTGCGCTCAAAACACTCATTCAATCGATGAAGATCTTTGAATACAACGGTACAAAGGCATCCGTAACCTTGAGCGACTAATAAATAGCTGTAGCCGAGATAGGCGAGGTCGTCGTTAAATATCCCTATGGCCATATTGGGAAGATCGGTTTTAAAAACAATCCCTTTGTCGGCTGCGATCGTCGATTCCCTGATGGGGCCTGTGGCAATGATATCGGATGATTCTTCGGGATAACGGGAGCGAAAGTGAAAGTTGACTCCTGATTCTTTGGCTTGATGGTAAAGAGCAGTGTCTATGGAATCTGGAAAGGGCCCTCTTTTCACTAGATAAAAAAGAGGTTGGTCAGAGTTGCCTGTGAAGGTATGTCTGCCGTTTGTTAAGGTGACATTGCAAAATGGGGTTTTATCAAAGTGGGTTGTTAAGCCGAAAGATTGGAAGATATCTAAGACATTTTCTTTTGTGGACCAGTTATCCAGTCCTTGGAGGTCGCCACGAAAGCGCTTTCCAACGGTGTCGTAGCGTTCGTGAATATGTACGGTGCGTCCAGCGCGAGCCAAGACGATTGCCGCGGAGAGTCCTGCTGGGCCAGCGCCGAGAATGTGCAATTCTGTCTTTGCCATAGTGATCCTTTGAGACAGGCGAGAAATAATAACACATAACATTTAAGATTCATTTTTGCAAGAATGAGGTGTGTTGGTCCGTGTCGGACTGGAATTCGGGTCTTCAGGCCAACGGCCTGAGGTATAAAAGCCTAGGGCACCGCCCTAGGTGTACTGTAAACATGTTTTCAGGCTGAAAGCCTGACGTATAGCCATACGTCAGGCTTTAAGCCTGAAAAATATATTTATTTCACACCTAGGGCGGTGCCCTAGGCTTTTATACCTCAGGCCGTTGGCCTGAAGAGGAGAAGCCCTTCTTAAGAAACGAGAACTGTTTCAAAATGCAAATCGAATTAAATGCTATCTAATGATAAAATGTGTTAATGTGAAATAAAGAGGTCCGATGCCAGAGATTAGTCGATTGGTGTAGTTATGAAAGTTAAGAAAGCTGAGTATATCGAAGATTACAAAATAAAAATTATTTTCAACGATGGTGTGGTCAAGTTTGTCGATTTTAAACCATTTCTGAAGAATGCAATAAATCTTCTCATTCCGTTATTAGATGTCGAGTATTTCAAAAACTTTTCTGTTGATGACACAACGATATGCTGGCCCAATGAGGTTGATTTTTGTCCGGATTTATTATATGGAAGTTGATGAAAGCACATTATTAGCTAGGGAGCGCACCTCCTTGGCAACAGAAAGAAATAGATTAGCCAATGAACGTACTTTTTTAGCATGGACTAGAACTGGGTTGGCTTGCGTTGGCGGTGGTTTGGCGATCATGCGTTTCCTGATATTTCAAACTGTCACACATCAAATGATGTCTCAGCTAGTTGGGGGCATTCTTGTTGTTTTGGGAATAGCCATCTTTGGCTTGTCGTTGTTTGATTACCGCAGAACTTATAAGAAATTAAGTGTGCATAATGGCTTTGCAGGCTCGGTAGGGGCGGTGAGTGCAATCTCATTTGTGTTGATTGCAGTTTCCCTTGTGCTGCTTTTCATCGCCTTTAGATTTACGGGGTAATTAAT
>JABDBC010000079.1 GCA_013288825.1 Chlamydiota bacterium | reverse complement strand
TCGAGATCATGTGCAATATGTGTGAGCCATGTGTGACTTGCCCCTACCCGTTCTGAAAAAGCAATCGCCTCTTTGATGCTAAAGTGACAGGGCGATGGATCATGCCGCAAAGCACTTAGAACCAAAGTTTCAACCCCGACCAAATGTTTAAAAATCTCTTCGGAATATAAGCGTATGTCGGATAAGTATGCAAAATTCCCAAAACGAAAGCCATTCACCAACATTCCAGTCTGTTCAAATGTGACATATTCAATAGGGATGTTCTGAAAATCGATGCGGCCAAAAGGCTCATCTGGCAATAGATTCAGGGCTATTTTGCTTATAAGTTTGCTATCTCCATTAGAAGCTTCAAAAATGTACGGATAGCGGCTGACGAGATCTCGTTTTGTATGTTTTGAAAGAATGCAAGGAATGGTCTTCTTACTTCGCAAATAAAATGCACGTAATTCGTCAATTCCACCAATGTGATCGTGATGAGCATGAGTCAACAATAATAGATCGATATCATCAATATTATGCCGAAGGGCCTGCGCTCGGAAATCTGGTCCACAATCTATTAGAAGCTTCTTATGTCCAATAGAAGTTAATCCAGAAGGCCGCAACCGCTTGTTGAATGAAGATTTGGATCTGCACACAGGACAATGGCATCCAATGACCGGAATCCCCATCGATCCGCCAGTACCAAGAAAAAGGAATTTACCCTGCTTTTCATTCATGGAATTGCGACTCTCATCACTTGCTGAAGGATTTGGGAGTGAGCAAAGTATACCCAAATGTTCGGATTTTTTTCCTCATGAAGTCGAATTCGAAAAAAATCGCGCGCAAATTCAACAGTCTGAAAGTCTTTCGTTTCATCAATCCAGTCCGCATGGCTTTCGGTGCGCACCTTTATGGCAAGGGTTGCAACGCCTTGGCTAGCAGAAAACTGTTGGATCATCTGTTCTGTCAGTTCTTGCACACTCTCATCATCATCAATAAGACCGTATATGTGCCGATAAGTCTTCAGATCTATTTGCAGATGCTCTATTTCTTTTGTCTTCGGATTGTAGAAGCTCAGCTCTATCCCGTCAGAAATATACCGAGTCAGACCACCTGTCTTCTTATTTGTATCGTTGTAGGCAAGTGTGCTTGTGAGATCAGGAGCTAAAAGTGCGCTACTGACGAGATATCGACCCGAAGGTCCATAGTTGTATATCAAAAAAACTGTCAAGAATAGCGCTAAAGCCATAGAAAATCCAAACAATAGCAGTAACTTAACAATTTCTTGTCGCTTTCTCATAGAGGCCATTGTTACCCACTCCCGGTTATGGTATAATACTATAAAGAAAACCAAACAAATTTTTCCAAATTATTTTATATGAAAGTTGCAATACTTGGTGCCGGACTAGCGGGATTAGCTACTGCATGGCACCTTTTAAAGTTAAATGCTACATGCAAAGTTGTTTTGTATGACCACAATGGAATTGGCGGAGGAGCCTCTGGAATAGCTGCTGGACTCGTTCACTCCTTTGCAGGAGCTCATGCCCGGCTCAATTTATTTGCAAGAGAAGGAATGCAAGCCTCTCAACAACTTTTTGATGCTTCCTTTCAAGCTTTGGGCCGTCCCATTTCTAAGAATACAGGTTTACTGCGACTAGCAGTGACTGAACAGCAAGAATCAAATTATAAACGATGCGCTGAAAATTTTCCCAAAGAAGTGGAATGGTTTACAGCAGAGGCATGTCAAAAAATAGCACCCGGAGTAGTGTTTAAACCAGGTATTTTCATCCATTCTGCACAAACAATCGACTCCACCGTATACCTCACAGGTCTTTGGCAGGCCTGTAGCTCAATGGGAGCCCAATTGACCAGAGAAAAAGTCAGATCTTTATCTGATATGAGTAATTTTGATGCTGTTGTCATTGCGATGGGAGCTGCTTCGTCTCTCTTTCCAGAAACATCCAACCTGCCTATTACACTTATTAAAGGGCAAATTTTAGAGATGAAGTGGCCTAAGGAAATACCTTTGCTGAGTTTTCCGATAAGTTCTCATATGTACATCGTCAATGATGTTCAAACTGGGAATTGCATTGTGGGGGCCACCTATGAACGGAAATATGAATCTGGGGAGATTAGTCAGGAAATTGCACAACGAGAAATACTCCCAAAGGCCTCCCAAATCATTCCTGAGCTTCGAAATTCAGAAATTTTGTGCTGTCGTGCTGCCATCCGGGTGTCAGCGCCACAACACTTGCCATTGATTCAACAAATATCCAAGCGGTGTTGGGTTTTTACAGGGTTAGGCTCTAAAGGCCTTCTGTACCATAGCCTGTATGGGAAAAAGTTAGCAGAGAGCTTAGCCTAAAAAAGTGGAGGCAGACAAATGGACATGGACAGTAATGGACGGTAGTGGACTGTAATGGACCATAATGGACAAGATCGTATCCACAGCAGCATTATGGTCCACTACCGTCCATGTCCACTTATAATTCCCTCTGCGTCTCCCCGCCTCTGCGTCTCTGCGTTAACCATTACAACAATTTTAACGCAGAGACGGGGAGACGCATTCGCGGTTTTTTGTGGCGGCAGGATAAGCAAGGATGCCCGAGCCCTCTTCGTGAACGCGCCCGAGCCCGCGCCCGTTGCCCGAACTTCGCTTGCCTAAACCCGATCATTCCCAAGTTCGGGTATAGAAACAAGGTTTACGTTAGAGATCGGGCAACGGGCGCGGGCTCGGGCGCGTTCACGAAGAGGGCCCAGAATGCCGGCACGAAAATGTGAAAGGGGAAAAATGAAAATACAAGAAATGTCACTCCACAATTATGAAATTCTCCTGACAAACGGCCAAACGCGTTCAGGAGTCCTTGTAAAAATTGTCGATGAACAAGGAAACGTCGCCCATGGTGACGTTGCTCCGCTTCCTAAATGGAGTCATGAAACTTTAAAAGAATCCTTGAAACAACTAAATCAAAAAAAAATCGGAACTCATTGCCATTGATTGGTCCAAGAAAACCTGTCTAGAAGAACTTGCAAATTTGAAACTATTACCCTCAGTATTGTTTGGATTGGAGTCTGCTCTTCTTTCTATACTCGTTCCCATTCATAAACAATCAGTTCCAGTAAGTGCTCTTCTCATGGGGTCCCCCGAGGAAATTCTCCGACAGGCTGCACTACGAAAAAGTGAAGGTTATACTTCAGCTAAATTAAAGGTGAGCAATCTGACATTTGATGAGTCCAAATTGCTCATACAGCAGCTAAAGGACAGTTTTCGTTTGCGAATTGATGTAAACCGTGCCTGGTCAACTACAGAATCGCTCCAATTTTTTTTCCCAGTTTGCTGTGGATGCCTTCGATTATGTTGAGGAGCCATTCCAAAACCCAAATGACTTAGCTCTTTTTTCCCATCCACTTGCTGTTGACGAGTCATTTCCACAAGATTTATCGTTAAGACAATTAGAAGTTTTGCCTACATTAAAGGCGTTGATTTACAAACCTACTATTCAAGGCGGCATTATAGGCTGCTTGCATTTGCTTGATTGGAATCGGAAAAGGGGCGTAGAGTTGGTTTTAAGCAGTAGTTTTGAAAGTGATGTTGGTCTTGGACATATTGCTTCAATGGCTCATCGCCTTTCGCTAACGTCGCCAATCGGCATCGGCACATACCATTTTTTAAAAGAATACTCACCCTCCCATTCTTTTAGACTTTCAGCTATGAGTTTTAGTTCGTTCAGTGGTTATTTGAAACCATCAATTTAAAGCGAAGTTAAGCACTTTTTCTCTTTTGTTTTTCCTTTAAATCTTCTAAGTCAATGCCTTTTTCATATAGAGTATCGGGACAAACATCTACTCCATTAGGCCATACAAGCGTTCCTAATCGCTTATCAAGCTTTACAGACTTAAAGAATTCGAGATCTCTGAATGGATAAAAAACAGATTCAGTATCTATAGTTTTATATCTTTTTAAATCAACAATCTTTTTTTTCTTGTCATCAAAAGTCAGTTTTAATTTGTAATCTTCCAGATATTCGACTTTTTTGATAATATGTAACATACTACCTCCTTATGGGCTTGATTTTATTTGGCACTCTGCCTTTCATTACTTGCTCCCAGCATATTAAAAGTTCATCTCTGTGAAGGTAAGCCCATTGAACAACTAATAATGCCATATTCTTCGGGATTTTTCCTTCAATTAATTTTAATGTTTTAATCTCAAAAACCGCTCTTTGACTTCCATAATAAGCATGGAAATGAGGAGGATTGTGTTCATCATAAAAAAAGTGAATTGTAATTCCATAAAAACGGCAAATCTCTGGCATATACTCGCATATACTCCCATGTTTATGTTAACATTTTAATAATTATCACTAAACTTCAAGTTTCGTACCATCTTTTTTTGACACAAAACAATCTTTTGGGTATATCTGGATATAAATGCGGATATATGAGATAAATTTTGGGTATTTACGGGTGTTTTTTTGGATATTTCTCTTAATTCAATAACCATCACTCCAGAAATATTAAATCTTATTTCTGAAATCAATGAATTCAAGGGTGCGTGGCAACAGGTGGGTAGGTTGACACCCGATCGATTATCTGTGCTCAGAAGAGTGGCTACTATTGAAAGCGTCGGTTCTTCAACAAGGATTGAAGGATCTAAGCTTTCCGATAGCGAGATTGATAAGCTTCTTTCGCATGTTAATGGTAAAACTTTCCAAACACGAGATGAACAAGAAGTTGCTGGATATGCCTTTGTCTGTGAACAAATTTGCGATAATTATTCTGCAATTCCTCTCACAGAAAATGCCATAAAGCAGCTGCATACTTGGCTTTTGCAGTATACTGATAAAGATGGAAGACATCGTGGAGAGTACAAAAAAATTCCTATTCGCATTGAAGCATTTGATTCTAGTGGAAAGAGTGTTGGGATCGTTTTTGAAACAACCTCTCCTTTAGAAACTCCCATCAAAATGCAAGAGCTTATTGCATGGATAAATGAAGCCTTTGAAAAAAAAGTGCTCCATCCGCTTATTGTTATCGGCATTTTTATCGTATTATTCCTTGCCATACACCCTTTTCAGGATGGCAACGGCCGGCTTTCAAGGCTGTTGACAACACTTCTGATGTTGAAAAGTGGGTATCTATATTCCCCTTACAGTTCGTTAGAGAGCATCATCGAAGCTAATAAGGAAGCTTATTATTTGGCTCTTCAGAGAACTCAAAAGGCATGGCAAAATAATCAACCCGACTGGAATACGTGGTTGTTATTTTTCTTTTATTGCATGCAACGCCAAAAAAAGCATTTGGAAGTAAAACTAGAGCGAGAAAAAATCTTATTAACGGTCCTTCCATCACTAAGTCAGCATGTTTTAGAGGTATTAAGATCACATGGACGCCTAGGAATTGGCGAAATAGCTGCTTTGACAAATGCTAACCGGAATACTCTTAAAAAGACTTTGACTGCACTTGTAAAAGACAAGTATATCGTCCGACATGGTATCGGAAAGGGCTCTGAATATACTTCAAATATATAGGATTGTTTTATATGAGGCGATTTCGGGTTCCGCGGCGGCAAAGGCCTTTATCATCAGGTCAATATGGCATAGCATTTTTCTTGCTCTTGATCATTGCACTCATAGTCTTATTGATAATAGGTTCAAGCTATCCCTGGAGTTAATCATCGAAGTCTAATGAACGAAATTGCATTTTATGTTACTCTCTTCAAAAAAACTTAAACCCTACAATATGAACAGAGGATCCAATGACTTCAACCTGCAAAAAGTATTTACTTTGTTTTGTGCTTGCATTTGCCCCTATCATGGCTACAGCGGCAGAACAGCCCGTAAAAGCCCCTCATAAGCCACCTATCCTAACAACAACAGCAATCATCGAAGTTTATGATCATGACCACTTTAAAGGCATTGTATTAATCGAACGGGGAAAAGCTCCATTTGGTAAAGCAATACCAGGCGGTAAAGTGGAGTATGGTGAAACTGTTGAGAATGCCATCAGAAGAGAGATGATGGAAGAGGTCAACCTTCACCTTAATGACTTGAGGCAATTTCACGTTTATTCAGACCCTGCAAGGGATTTTAGACATCATTCTGTTGAAGTAGCTCATACTGCAAAAGCATTTAAAATGCCGACTGCTGGTGATGATGCTGCAAAGGCTTTTGTTGTGAAGTTAGATGAGATTCCATGGAGTGAACTTACCTTTGATCATGCTCAAGTCTTAAAGGACTATGTTGAGTGGCGCAATGGCAACGAATATATCTCCATGCCTATTATAAAGTAGCATAATGCTGATTTTTTCTAGAAACGGCAGTGTACTAGAAAATACCCAAATGTTAGGATGATAAAAAATAATTTGAGGTATCACTGTGAAAATTTTTTCAACCTTAATTTTTGCCCTCATGCTTATGTCTCAGCTGCTTTCTGCCGGAGATGGAACGATCCACGTCGATGGACGCATTTCTGCATTTTTCCCGGAAAATGGACTACTTCGTGAAATTTATGGAAGTTGCATTCCGAATTATGAAATTGAAATTGGGAAAACCTTTTGCGAAAAGTATGAAGTATGGGGCAATGCGGGATGGCTTTCTGTAAATGGCAAGACAGAAACATTTCATACTAAGACCAGATATGAAAATGCAAACTTCAGTTTAGGCGGCAAATACATCTTCTGCTTTAATCAGTGCTTGAAGTTTTATCTAGGATTAGGAATCAACGCTGCATATGCCCGTGTGCATAATAAATCACATTTTGTTAAGCGTCATGTGCACAAAAATGGTGTTGGTGGTGTTGTGAAGGCTGGTTTGTATTACGAACCTATGAACAACCTATTTTTCGAACTATTTTCCGATTACTTATACCAAAAAATACATTTCAAAAATTGCCATCAGATCGGAGGCTTAAAGGTTGGCGGCGGCGCAGGCTTTAGGTTCTAGAAAGTGAAGAAGAGAATTTACCACAGAGATCACAGAGAGAAGGGGAGGAAAGTAGAGAAATAAATGGGCCCACATAAGTAAGGCTAGGATAGATCCAATTTCCTCTCATTATCTCTTATTCTCTCTGTGAACTCTGTGGTAAAAAACTTGCAACGTTACTTGAGATATCACCGGCTTGCCGCTTGAGCGCTACACAAAGAGCAACTTGAATCCAAGTAGCATAAGAGCACCGCCCATAACTCGATCAATATATAATCGAAATCGGCCCATTTTCTCTATAAACCCCTTTCCTGTAATCAAATAAGAAAGGAATAGAAACCAGCTTAAAGTGATCGACCAATTAATAAAGGCGTATTCCACTCTGACAAAAACAGGGGTGTTCGTATCTATGAATTGAGAAAACAAGCTAATAAAAAAGATAGCAGCCTTGGGATTTAATAAATTCGTTAAAAAACCTTGCGTTAGCGCAGCTCTAGAACTGAGTTGATTCGATGATTTAGAATACTCCAGATCTAATGAGGGCGCAGTCTTAAAAGATGAAATGATGCTACTTAAACCTATGTAGATAAGATAGGCCACTCCAGTATACTTTAGAAGGCTATAGAAAAAGGGGCTTTCAGCAATTAGTACCCCAATTCCTACCAATGTGTAGGAAAGATGCACAATCAAGGCCAACGATACTCCCAAGGCAGTCAAGAGACCCGATTTTCTGGAATAAGAGAGACTGTTTTTAAGCACAATGCAAAAATCAGGCCCTGGACTAATCGCCGCTAAAAGTGACACGACAGCTACAGCAAAAAAACTCGATAGGGGATCCATTCTAAAATCCTTAGTTAATTGCTTTATATTATGTCAGAACTGTTGAGATTTTGTCAATAAATACATTGACAGAATTGTTAATATCTTACATAATGGTTAGAAATAGGTAAAAAATGAATTTAAAAAACAGTTTGCAAATTTTTATCGTTGGGATGGCCCTCTTTTCCATGTTCTTTGGAGGCGGAAACTTGACCTTTCCTTTATGGATCGGTTCTGAAACCTCTTCAGTTCCCTTGTCATCGATCGGGTTTATTCTTTCTGGTGTGCTCCTCCCTTTTTATGGCATTATTGTCTCGCTGTATTTTAAAGGGGATTATGAGCATTATCTGGGGGCTTGCGGCAAGACTGTCGGCGCTCTTTTGGTTTTTGCATTATTGCTTTTTTGGATTCCTCTTGGTTCAGGACCTCGTTGCAATCAGCTTGCTTATGGCGCCTTCTGTTGCCAAGTAGGTTGGGAAATTCCACTGTGGGTTTACAGCGCTGTTTACACTGTGGTCGTCTATTTATTGACATTTCGTGAAAACCGAATTATTGCCATTCTGGGAAAAGTAATCACCCCCATGTTAATTTTTGGACTGTTTTTCTTGATTTTCTCAGTTTTCACAACGAGTAGTCAAGCCGTTGTCGCAACGGCAAAAACAGACAGTTTCAATTCGAACGAACTTTACACTGGTTTTTTTGCTGGATATCATACGATGGATTTCATCGCAGCGATCTTCTTTTCTTCGACAATTATTGGTCTCATTAAAGAAAGACAGAAGGATAAGTTCAATATTTCTTTAGTTAGAAATGCATGTATCATGGCTGTAGTGCTATTATCCGTGATTTATGTAGGGTTAATTTTTGTAGGATATTCAAATGCTGAAGTTTTAGTGAATGTTCCTAGAGACAGATTATTAGCGGTGATAGGTCAAACGTTGTTTGGAGAGCATCTGCAGATAATTATTTTTATGATCATTACTTTGAGTGTTTTATCAACGTCAATGGCATTATCTTTAGTTTTTTCTGACTATCTAAGAAAGACAATTTTTAAGGAACGGCTTAACCATAAAACGTGCTTATTGATTTCTGTTCTTATAAGTTTTGTGATGTCCATTATTGGTTTTGATCGGCTTGCAGTTGTCATTTCTTATGCAACCTCAGCACTGTATCCTTTGTTGCTTCTCATTACAACAGTTGCCTTTGTCAAAAGTCTTTACGCTTCAGCACCTCAACCGTTATATCAAGAAAGCAATAACACGCTTCCTTAGTAAAAAGACCAAGCAAAGTTCCAGATGAATGAGTAGTCAAACTTATTCTGTGTTCCGAATAGGTTTTGATTTATGGGTAAGCTGACACCAAATTGAATGAGCACTGTATCTGATGACATCCATATTGAAGGGGTAACATAGGCTGCATTTCCACCAGAATTTTCATCCAAAACTCCATTGATCCTATTTTTTTTGTTGTATTGCCCATCAAATTCTAACATCCAAGCATAGATCCACCCTTTTGGACTTGGAACGTTTCTCCCGAAACCAAATTGATACAGAAATTGATCTCCGAATTTTGTTCTATGCTCTGAGGTGGTCAGTACAGCTCCTGGTCCGGCAAATACAAACCAATCAACCAGTGTATGATAATATGTAGCTCCTAAAAACAGACTTGGGGAGCCAAAACCTGTCGGAGGAGTTCTTGTTGATGAACCTGTAGGGACGGTAATATTTGCCACTATCGTTGCTTGATCAGTATACGTAAGTGTTGACTTGTTGTAGAAGGCATATTCCCACTGGATAAAAAAGTCTTCCAGGCCTTTAGATCTTTGACAGTCATCCTTAAGTTCGGGTGTAATAGGGAAATTAAAATAAATAGAAATATCTTTTGTAATGCCGAATAGAATGCTGGGAATGAGATCCGTTGTAATTTTATGTTCACCAATAAATTTATCGGCAAAGAAGTAGAGCTGAACTTCACCTTTATCAATGATGTTTCCACCAAAGCCGAAAAGTGCAGCAGGCTGTTGAGAGGTTGGCAAAGCAAAATTGCCGATTTTTGGGGGTTCTTGTTCGGCTTTAGTTGGGGGTTCTTCTTCTTTCTTTGTGGGAGCTTCTTCTTTTTTTGGGGCTTCCTCTTCTTTCGTTTTTTCTTCCTTATTTTCTTTTTCATTTGTTTGTTTGGAGTCGTTGCAATTGTTGACCTGTTCACAAAAAGCTGAAGATGTGAGGCAAATGCCTAAGATTAGAAGCTCCAATAACTTTGAATTTTTGATCATATGGTTGCTCATTTGCAAAACTACATTTTCATTTTTATCAAGAATTTCTGCAAGAGCTTGTTTGAGAAACTGGAATTCGGAGTAGGTACATCCTAGCTTCTGTCGCCGCTTCGCGGCTCGACATGTTGATTGGATCTACCCCATGCGTC
>JABDBC010000078.1 GCA_013288825.1 Chlamydiota bacterium | reverse complement strand
TTTACGTCTGCTCTAAATACACGTTATAGGGCTGCTTGTCGGCGTTATAAGCCTCAACCATTACTCCAAGATCTTTCTTAATCTGTATTTCCACAGCCTTGCTTACCAATAAATGGGGTTGAGGCACATTCTTAAGCAGAATATTTTGACCTTTCCTTATCACATGAAAACCGTGTATTTTTTGAATATCTTCTTCATGCTCATCTGCCGCATCCACCCCATTTGGATTTGGTAAAGAGAATGCACGAGTTTCCTTTCTAGAACCACACCAAGGGATGTAAATATACTTATCCCATCGATAGAGAGCCATCTTCCTCATCGATACCTCTGGAAGCAGAATGCTGAATATCGCAACAACAATTGTCATGATGATGGCAACTAAAGATCGACCTGCCCATTTCAGCGAATCTAAGCCGTCCTGAGTCAGTTTCTTTTTGAAAATGATTGCTGAACAAACAAGAGTGATGATTCCTTCAACCAATTTTAGGGCAGCTCCAATAATGATAAACGGGAGGACCACAGCGGCACAAACTGTAATGGCAAGAGCCTTTCCCCTTGCTGATAACCCATTTGAGAAGCAGCTACCCTTATTTTCACGATCCACCGATTCGTGTACTGAAATAAATGGATTATATCGACTTTGCTCAAAAACGACTATTAATGTCACAAAATACTTCCTTAAACAAGGACTAGATTAAAAGACCCGCTGGATTTTCTATAAATTTTTGCAATGCTTTCATAAACTCCGCTGCTGCAACGCCGTCTACGACCCTGTGATCACACGACAGAGTTAGATTCATTGTTTTGCCTGCAACAACAGATCCATTTTTTACAACTGGAGCATCTTGGATTCCGCTGATTCCCAATATTGCTGCTTGTGGGGGATTAATGATGGGATAAAAATTGGTCACGCCGAACATTCCCAAATTAGATACTGTAAAAGAGCCCCCCTTATATTCCTCTGGAGCCAGTTTTCCCTCTTTAGCCCGTTTCGCCAACGCTCGGATTTCAGCCGAAATTTCGGTCACATTTTTGTAATCTGCATGTCGGACAATTGGAGTGATTAATCCTGTGCTTAAGTTGACTGCTATGGAAATATCGACTGTTTTAAAATGTATAATGGTGTTGTTTTGTGAGTTGAATCCACTATTGACCGTGGGGAACTTTTTCAGAGTCAATGCGCAGGCTCGGACGATTAAGTCGTTAATTGATAGCTTGATTTCCAGTTGTTGAAGTTGTTCACGTATGGCTACAAGTGGTTGAGCATCGATTGTCTGTTCCACATAGAAATGAGGTATGAACGACTTAGACTCTTGCAGGCGTTGTCCAATGACTTTACGCATGGGGGTGAGAGTTTCTTCTTCATAGGTTCCTGGTGCAATGGAAGGGGGTTCTCGTGGTGTTAACAAAGAGGAAATCGGGGTCGCCAATTCTAAGTCTTCGCTGACAATACGGCCACCGGGACCTGATCCTTTGACTGAGGATATGTCGAGCCCTTTTTCTTTAGCTATTTTTTTTGCCAATGGGGAAGAGATGTGCCTTTTGCTTATGTGGTCAGAGGGGCGTTCAAACTCATAGTGTGTTAAAGGCTGTTCTGGAATAAATAGAGGCTGGCGAAAAGGGGTCGTTTGGGGTTTCTGAACCTCTGTGGCTACCTGTGCATCGGATGTTTTCTTTTCATTGGAAACGGCGGTGGGTTGAGGTTTTTCAGCTTTTGGAGTGATCCCTTCAGGTTTATAACCTTCGATGCTTTCATCTTTCTTTTCTGTGAAAATTGCTACTGGCTGATTTACAGAAGCAGGTTGTCCAGCTTGCACTAATATGGCTCGCAGATAGCCGCCATCAAGTGCATTATATTCAATCGTAGCCTTATCTGTAGCGACATCGAACATTAATTGCCCAGGTTCCAGTTGATCTCCCACTTTGACATGCCATTTGGCAATGGTTCCCTCTTCCATCGTTGGAGAAAGTTTGGGCATTTTTACAGTAAATGGCATAGTCAATTCCTTGTTAACGCATCACTTGCTGAGCTGCAGCAAGAATTCTGGGTACTGTAGGCAATGTTTCCCTTTCCAATATTTTTGAATAGGGCATGGGAGTTTCTTTCTGACAGACCCGCACGAGGGGCGCGTCTAGGAAATCGAAACAGTGTTCGATAAGTTCCATTCCAATCTCTGCAGTAATCCCGGCGAAGTAATGCCCTTCCTCAACCAATACACAACGTCCTGTTTTTCGGACCGATTCAGCGACAGTGGCAATGTCGAGCGGTTTTATGGTGCGCAGATCGATCAATTCTGCCTTTACCCCTTGTTTGGCGAGCTCTCGGACGGCTTCTCGACAAAAAATAATCATTCTACTATGGGAAACAATGGTGAGATCTTTTCCTTGTTCAATCACTTTGGCTTTCCCAATGGGCACGAGATACTCCGCTTTGGGAATCTCCATTTTATCGCCATAGGATAACTCCGACTCCAAGAACAAAACAGGGTTATTATTGCGGATAGCCGATTTCAGCAATCCTTTAGCGTCGTAAGGATTACTTGGAGCAACGACTATTAATCCTGGCAAATGGCTGTAGAGTGCTTCCACACAGTGAGAATGCTGGCTAGAGACTTGGGCGGCGGCTCCGTTTGGACCACGTATTACGATGGGCACAGAAAACCGATTTCCCGACATGTAATACATTTTTGCTGCATTTGAGATGATCTGATCAGCCCCGACAAATGAGAAATTAAAACTCATCACCTCTACGACGGGCCGCAAGCCTGTTATAGCTGCCCCAATCCCCAAGCCCATGAATCCTAACTCAGCAATGGGGGTGTCAACTATGCGTGAAGGCCCCCACTTCGCAAGCATCCCTTTAGTGACTTTGTAGGCTCCGTTGTATTCCCCGACCTCTTCTCCCATGACGAAAACGCGGCTATCTCTTTCCATCTCTTCATCCAGCGCTTGTCGGAGCGCTTCTCGAAGTTCTACTAGTTGTGTTTCTATTGTCATGATGGTCCTTTATGGGGCGAAAACATCTTCTTCTAATTCTACCAACTCAGGCCAGGGACTTTCCTCAGCATATTTTAGCGAGGCAACAACTGTGTCCCTTTCCTCTTTATCCATTGCCTTGTATTCTTCTTCTGTGAGCATTTTTTCTTTGATCATCGTATCACGTAGCAATAATATAGGATCGCGAGACATCGAAAGCTGCAGTGACTCTTTAGTGCGGTATAAGGCAGGATCTGAAATAGAATGCCCCCTGAACCGCTCTGTAACAGCCTCTACAAGTACTGGACGCCCTGTCTTCATAACCTCTTGATAGATGTGTTCAAAACCTGCGTAGCAGTTGGTAAAGTCGAGTCCATTAAGCGTATAGCCCTTCATGTTGTAGGCAGGAGCGACATCCTCAGCGAGTCTTTTTACGCTAATAGCTTTTTCAACTGCAGTGCCCATTCCCCATAAATTGTTTTCAATCACATAGATGCAAGGCAAGCTCCATAGCGAGGCAATGTTCAAAGACTCGTGAAAGGCTCCTTGAGCCATCGCACCATCGCCCAAAAAGCAAATGGCTATCTCTTTTGTTCCTAAATATTTGCATCGGAATGCAGCGCCAGTTGCAATGGGGATTTGTCCCCCAACAATGCCGAAGCCTCCCAATAGCCTTTCGGTATAAAAATGCATAGAGCCCCCTCGCCCTTTTGCATTACCTGTACTGCGGCCATAGAGTTCAGCCATGAGTTCGTTTGGAGTGGCTCCGAGAAGGAGTGCTAGGGCATGGCATCGGTAGGAAGTGATGAACCAGTTATCTTGGCCAATGACTTGCACTGCAGCTGTTTGAATCGCTTCCTGACCAATGTAGGCATGGAAAAACCCACCCACAAAACCTTGTTGGTAGGCTGATTCTGCACGTATTTCAAAGTTGCGAATGCGCAGCATCTGACGAAGGTTTTCGAGTAGTGTTTTTTTACCGAGTTTCGCGATGATTCTCTTTGTATCTGAAGGAAAGAAAGCGCGCTGTTGAGCACTTGGGGGGCAAGTCTGTTTCGAGTTATCCATGTTTCAATACCTTATAAAGAGGGAGTCAATGGCAATTCCCTAACTTCTTCATTCACTTCTTTGTTTACCACTGCAACAACGCAGGAATCGGACCATACATTAAGCGCTGTTTCAAGCATGTCGATCAATGCATAAAAGGGTAGGATGACTCCCATTAAGTTTAAAGGAACATTGAGGGAAGCAAGTAATGCGCTAGAAAGGAAAAAGCATCCCATGGGGACTCCAGCATTTCCTACAGCAGCAATTGTAGCAATCACAGCCCACATGATATAGTCGACTAATGTAAAGGTCATCCCTTCTGCTATTGAGACGAAAAGGACTGTCGTTAGAATGAAGGCAGCACAGGCATTCATATTTATGGTTGTGCAAAGAGGAAAGGCAAAACTTGTGATTTTCTTGTCGATTCCTAAATTTTCTTCGGCGCAGCGCATGGCCATTGGAAGAGTTGCGCTCGATGATTTCGAGAAAAAGGCGATAGATAGTGCTGGCATCATTCCCTTGGCCAATTTGATCGGAGAAAGGCGTTTGATTTTAAGAAAAGCAGGAAGAATGACAAGGCCTTGCAGGAGGTTTGCTAATAAGACGCAGCATAGATAGAGCGCGAGTTGGCTAATGATCATTCCGTCGCGCATATCGCGTATAAATAATGTGACAAAACTCCAAATTCCAATGGGCATCAGACAGACGACCCACGTGGCAATTTTCATGGTCATCCCATACAAACCCGAGAAGAATTCTTGAAGGGGAGCTCGATGTTGCGTGGGCAATGTCAAAATGGCAAGGCTGCATAGGATGGCAAGGAATAAAACGCTAATGACGTGATTTTCCACAAAAGGGGAGAGGACATTTGAGGGGACGATGTTAATGAAGTATGTGAGGTAGCTGGCTTTTCCATTAGTGTTTTGTTGAATGATGTCGGAGGAGAACTCGGTCAAGCTGATTCCCGAGCGTACAGGATCGATGATTAAAAATATTGCGAGGGCAACAAAAGATGCGATGAAAGTGGTGAGTAGTGTGTATTTTACAACCCGTTTTCCGAGTCGTTTAAATTCTTCAAAATTTTCCATGGACCCGACGGTGGCGACGAGGGAAAGGAAAATCAAAGGGATGCTAATGCATTTTAAGATGTTGATAAAGAGGAGTGAAATGGTGGAGGCAGCAGTGTAAAGGAATGGTTGATGCAAGTAGCCTGTCAGAACTGCTGCTAAAAATGCGACAATGATCTGCTGGTTTGTGTTTTTGAAAAATTTTGACCACATTATTGCAGGATTCCTTGATAGGCATTTTGAGTTTTAAAGGAGCTATTGTATCCGAGGAATTGTATAGCCGTCAAGATTTGCTTTCGGAATTCAGAATTCCCGCTAGGAAAATAATGGACTTAATGGACGGACCATAATGGACAGTATGCGTATCTTGCATGATCTTGTCTGCGCGTGGGACGGTTCTCGCATGACAGCCTACGTTTTAACGCAGGCCGCTTAAAAAACTTTCTGCTTGTAACGGGTGGCCTGCGTTAAAACGTTAGGCTGTCATGCAGAACTGTTCCCTACGCGCGCTTTTGCCTACAGATGCTTAGCAGTGTGCAACGTCCTTATCGTTCTCTTCGCGCTTGGGACAGTTCTGCATAAGGGCATACTTTTTAACACAGGCCTTGGGGTCTGGCTTGTGATTTGTAATTTGGGCAGGAACATACTTTTAATATCAAGTTTGCCCAAATTGCAAATCGCATGCCTGAACCCAAGGCTGTGTTAAAAGTATGCCCTTATGCGAGAACCGTCCCCGCGCGAAAAACACTCCCCCAATTCTTCCAAAGAACCTAATAGCTTCTAATGCTTGTGCTAAATTATTGCGTCAAATTATACTGTCAAATTATTGTTGTATTAAATCTAATTGTGATAGAAGAGGAAAATGTGTTTGAGCCAGAAAATTTACTTGAATTTGCCAAATTCCCAAATCTAAGATCGTTAACATTAATTGGTGGCTTTAAAGACTTAGATATAGAAGGCTTACAAAAGCTACGTCCTGACATCGTCATTACAAAAAGAAAGGAAGAGTAATTAGCCCACAATTGCTGCCTGATCTGGCTCAGGGTTAGAATAAGTCAGAATGAGAACCTGTCCGGGCAAAAGTAATATGTGTTGTTGTTTTCTTATAGATTAACAGCCAATCAGGTTCAATGTGACATTCCCAATAGCCAAGGTATTGACCCTTTAGTTTATGATTATGATGCTTTTGCGGGAGCGTTTCTTCCTTGATTAAAAGCTTCATGACTTCTTTCAGTTTTTTCGTGTCTTTACCACGTTTCTTAGCTTTTACAACCTCATTTTCAAATTTACGTAAATGCACAGGTCTTAGCATTTAGATCCCCAATTTCTTAAAAAGATCGTCCATACTGTCGCTTTCAACAAGATTTTCACCGCGTTCTATTTGTTTTATAGCTTCTAATGTTTCAGCATTGGGAGTGTTGGAGCTATAAAGATGATCCTGAATCCACTCGATTACAATTTCCCTCATGCTTTTTCCTAGCACAGCAGCAAGGGCTTTTAGCCTTTTATGATCCTCTTCGGGAACATCAATTGTCATCCGTGACATGTGACTTTTTGCGGTCATAATGCACCTCCTTCCTTTGACTTCATTGTACCAGAAATAAAGAAATAAAGAAAGTTATCTTTTTGAAAACAACGTCACAACATTGACAAACTAGGCTGCAACTGCTTAATCTGTTCTAAAGCCTCGTCAGATAAGCCACAATGCTGCGCATGTAGAACTCTCAATGCACGGAATTGTGGAATCGATTTAACTATCCCTCTTTCAGAAAGATCTTTACACCGAGAAATATCCAATGAATAAAGATAGTTACAACGGGCCGCCAATTCCTGTAAGGCCGCATCTGTAATAGAACACCGCGCAACATTTAGCAAAACCACTTGTGGAAGCATTCGTGAGAGCTCAAAAAACGCCTTCTCACTTAGCTTTCTACAATCCTCCATGCTTAACTCAATAAGACTCGGACTCCCTTTAAGTATCAAGGAGAAATCCTCATCTGTAATTTGATTGCAATTCGATAATCCCAAACTTTTCAATTGCTTCATTTTTGTCAATTCAGACCATGCAAGAAATGAAAGTTGTGTATTGCTCGCCAAATTCAGGTGACTCACGTTTGGGTAGACACTCACAAACCGTGCCAAAATGGCATGTGTCAGCCAAGAACATTGTGAGAGATCCAATTTTTCTACCCCTGTAGGAGCATCGAGCATCCTTTCGGAGAATCGTTGCGAGCGGCTTAGATCGAGCGATATCAATTTAGGACATCCTTGAACAATTTCACTGAAGATCGATTCTTCCGAAATATTCCCAGCACAAATGAGGTGTGTGATGAGTCCTTTCAATTGTGAAAAGAGCTCTAGAGCAGGTTCTTGAGCATTCAGGAATTCAAAAGCCAACCGTTTCTGATGGAGTTGATCTTCTTCAAGTAATGTGATGATGACGCCTCGATTCTCGCTGATAAGCTGGCAACACCAATTGCCCAAAACTTTCCATGAATTTTCGTAACACTTCACAAGCATTTCTAGGGCATTTATTTTATTTACATAACGCTTCAGGGTCTCTTCACAAAGCACTGCAAGTTCGTCCAGCTCAAATTCTGCTGAAAGCTGACGCAGGACCATAATTTCATCCTTAGAGTGGCGCCACAGATAAGGCACCGTGCCTGTGTGAATATATTCGACAACAGCAGGAAGAAGGTTCTCCGGAATTCTATTGATCGTAAGTTTATTACTTTTTTTTTGTTCACATTCGACGAATATTAGAGTGCGAAAAATGGAGCTGCTTTCCGACATTAAAAGGCTATTAACAGGAATTTCTTTATCTTTCGTTTGTACGATGATGTCAAAAGGAATTTCTGCTGAAAGTAGTGAAAAGTGGGATTTAATAATTGTTGTTAATCGTTTTCCCGATTGTCTTGAGAGACGTCTATGGAGAATTTCTGTCGTGAACCATTGGAGTGCCAATCGAAAGAATTGAGGATGCATCTCGGCCCAGGTTAGGTCGTCGCAGGCATATTCGAAAAAAAAGATGAGATCAACAGGTTTCAAAACCAGAGCATCAAACAAGGCTTGGTCGTCTGTGGCTTCTTGATAATTCGCATATTGCTCAGGTAAAAATGAGGGAAGTTGCATTTAAAAATCGTATTTTACACGAAGCTCTGCGACTGTTTCTCGAAACTTCTGGGAAAATGTCTCGCAGAACAGGTTAATACGAGAAATAAAGAGATTGCTTTCTTGTAAGGATTTGTTGCGCACCTCTTGTAGGTTTAATACAAAGGCATTGAGGCGATCGAGAACCTGCTTCGCTTCTTTAGTGGCTGTTTGTTGCGGAGCTTCAACGAACTGCTTTGTAAGTTCTCGTAAGTAATGTTCTATCTGTGTGAGAACACTGCTGATATGGACCCCAATTCTGGCTATGAACCTATCAACAGTTTCTAACAAAGCATCAATATGATCAGAAAATACCTTTAGGATCGGACGGATAAATGCTGCTGCTTTTTCATAGCGACTGCTGATTTTCCTATTAATCTTTTCAATAAATGCGACAACGGCCTCAATTGCTGGGGTAATCAGTTGGGTATCAATCCATTGGTAAGTGTGAACTACGGGTAAGTAGAATGTCTTGTGGCAAAAGGCTTTGAATCGCTCTATATGCTGCTTTAAAATCTTGATCGGACCGGCAGTGACGTTAATGATCAGAGTTGGGATTGTTTGGAAAACCAAATGGAAGGGAAATACGACCGTGAGGAATATCCATTTGAGGACTAAAATGAAATTATCAATGATAACTTGTTCATTTTTAAAGTGTTTGACTTCAGGTTCGTTTTTTGGGGTGTAGGTATGCGTTTTTCTGGGGAGATTATGGGTATAGTAGAGATCTTGGCTAAGGTTATTTGAAGAAAGACTATCCATATAACTCAACATCTCTTTGTTATATAATAATTTTACACGAACAGACCATTTAATTTCAATAAGAAACTTATGAGTTAGCCTTTGGCACGAGAATTGCACTTTCATAAAACAGAGAACTATCTCAAACTAATAGGAGGTTTTATGAAAACTAAGAAAACAACTAAATCAAAACCAGTTATAAAATCAACAAAGTTAAAATCTGTTGCTAAAAAGAAATTGTTAGCTCCTAAGAGCAAAAAAATAGCTCCAAAAAAGGTGATTGCCAAAAAAGCAACTGCAAGACCTAAAGTGATCGTCAAAAAAGCAATTGCAAGACCTAAAGTCATTGTAAAACGTGTGATTGCAAAACCGGCCGCGAAAAAATTAACGACTCCTTCTCTTAGCAGCAGCAGGGCAAGGGCACAGGTTGCCGTCAAATCGCGTCCTACCCTACAAAGAACCCTGACAGCAGAAGGGTGGAAGCGAAATATGTTAAGAGAAAGAGCTCTAAAAAAGAAAAAGTTCTAGTTTATAGCTCTTTCGCTTAAAATCTGGGAGTATGTTGCGTTATCGTACCGCAGTAAAGAGCATGGTTTTGACCTGTTTCATAGATGCTGTCGTTAATGAGCACTTTGTATTCACCATTTGGAAATGTAGCATCTGTTTCCCAGATCCATTCGTCATTTTTGACGTTTCGTAGAGGAATTCCTTTTTCCCAGCTAAGATTGGCGCCTTTGCCGCGCAAAAAGAGTGTGTTTCCAAAACCTGTATCGTATTTGATAGTAATGCGGGTGATTTTTCCTGTTTCACGTGCATTTTTTTCTGTTGTGCATGGAACGCATGATTGGGCTTTGGGGGCTACAGAATTAGAAGTTGTTGAAGATTGTTTATTTGGGTTCTCAACAGTCTTTGGAGAAGGATCTTTTTTTGTAAACATATGACTCCCTTGGGTAAACTTGTGCTCTTTTCCCTGTTTATTGTTTTTCCAATTATTCGTCAATGGAGACAATATAGATTTTTCTCGATAAACGACTCTTGCATGGCCTGGTCTGCGCGTGGGACGGTTCTCGCATGACAGCCTAACGTTATAACTGAATTGGGGTCTGGCTTGGGGAGAAACGAATGGGCATTTTTAGCAAGAATTTGAGCGGCCTAGTTCCAGCCATTTCCGGGTCCATTT
>JABDBC010000077.1 GCA_013288825.1 Chlamydiota bacterium | reverse complement strand
ATGCTCAATGGATATGATTGAATAATCTTGAGCGTTACTTCATGAACTAATGCACAATCAATCGTTCTTTGTAGAATTGAAACTTTCTTAGCAATTAAAGTTTCCAGTATAGAACGCATAAATAATACATGATTATCTATTGCTTTATCACCACTGTTTGTTTGTAAATCCACAATTTTTTCTACTAAACTTTTAAAAAACAAGTGGAACCTTTGTTTGTTGTCTGGATTGTCCAATAAACTACAATATACCCCAGCAATTTCCTTTAAATGCCGCTTGGGTAAATTTGCCAATAATTCTTCTGAGAATTCTCTCAACCGTTTACCTGACTTATTGATCTTAAATAATTCAGCCAGTCTTGCTAAACCATTTTCACTTCTTTCTGGAGTTTCAGATTGGGTTTGCTCTAAAATATATGCAAAACAATCCTTGCCACTATTCGATCCATTTACAATCATATCTAACATGGCTTTTCGATAAATCTCGTCTTGTTCCTGATAAACCCTATCTAAGGCACAATGCCCATCTAGCCCACAAACTAAAAGTGATTGATGATTGTTTATCAAAACAGGAATAAGTCCGATTTCTTTTGTTTGTACACATCTTTGTAGAAGGATGCGAGATTGCTTATCAGTATAGTTTATAATATGAGGAAATCGTTTTATGCAGGCCTCTGCAATCCGTTGGGATGTTTGCATATTAATTGTCATATTAGGCTTGATATCCTGGGAGTAGAGAGGATCATTCGTGGCAAGATAATAACGTTGCACAGGAGCTGCAGCTACGCGAAGAAAATCCAATATTTCATCTGCAGGAATTGGATGTTCTGCTTCTGATTTTAAATCTAATTCTGCAATCTGGTTAATAATTTCCCCTTCAATTTTATCATCTCTTTTACCAAGAGCAGTCTCTAATCTTACCTGCATATTGATGCGTACGAAAATTAAATCTTTAATATATTGAAGCTTCTTCCTCGCGCTTGCTATTTGGTGTGGAGGAAGCGCAATACCTGGTGAATTTGGATATTTTTTTACAAAATTAGGAATGCGCTTCTCTGCGGCTTTTTTCGCTTTTGTCTCACGATCCGTAGGCTTGAAATAATCGACTTTATTCGCATAGAGCTTTTCTTTTCCCTGCTGGGATATCTTTTGAGAAATCTTTAAAGCACCGCTTGCTATCGCTAGAGTAACGCTGACGCCGCCAAGAGAAAGTAGAACCACTCCTCCAGTATTTAATAATGCGAAGACCGCAGGAATTAAACCCACACCAACACAGGCTGATCCAATTAGGATAGGGACTACCACCAAACATATGATCATAATCTTTTTCGGATATGCAGCTTCCTTTTTTGGAGTTAACATGTCTTCAGTGAAGACAGAAGTATCTGCAGCTTTTATTACATCAAGGCTTGGCATTTAAAATCCTTTTTTAAGATACGATATTATTAAATTTAAACATTTAAATCAATCTATTTTTTTATTTATTCTTTTATTTTTATACTGGAATCAATTAATTTTTCATAAATTAACCAATCAAAAAAAAGAGCAGTCTCCCACATGATTAAGGCGGAAATGAGGGTGTCGGAAAAAAAATGCCCTCCCTGAGCAATTCTCACAACGCTAAGTATAGTACCCAACCCTATTGCTAAGACCAATCCTGTATAGAAAACCATTCGATTTCTCATTCGCGTGCCGATAAATGCCAAACAGAAAAAATAAAATCCAGTAGAGCAATGACCACAAGGAAATGATCGGTGCGGTTCAGTCTCTTGATAGGTAAAATTGGGCTTATAGAAAGGACGGAATAACTCGGTTCCTCCAAATTCCACCACTTGTTTCGGACGTGGCCGCCCCCAATGGTCTTTGAGAGCTGCGTGTACTGTTAGCCCTGAGCCCACTGCCAGGACGAGGATTAGCACCAAAGAAGGAGCGAGCCATCTGCGCCAGGGCGGAATAAAAAAGGAAAGTAGCAGCACGACAACTGCAAGTGCTGCCGTAAGATCGGCAGGAAGGAATCCATATTTGTAGAAAAAAATGATGAATGCATTTGAGGTAAACTTGCCATCCCCTTGATAAAAGTATTGGGAAAATTCTATATCGAGATAAGGGGTCCACGGGGCAATGAGGGCCATCAAGACGATCGGCAAAAGCCATTTCAGTTGCATAAACATCCGCTCTATTATACAATTTTGATTCCAACATTTTAAAGAGCTTAAAACATGATTACAATAAAAAGATCGCGAAAAATAGTCTCAGACTCCCAGCTTCTGCCTAAGGGCATGCGTATCGTACTCATTTTACAGCTTTGCTTTGCGTTTTGTGTCATTTTAAACAGCCTTAGCTATCCATTCATGAAAAACCTCTTCGATTACAAAGAAAAAATACTCCTTTTTCATCAAGTCATGGGGATTCCCAATTCCGAAGAAAATCAAAAGCGTTTTTCGACCTTACAGCCATCTGAACGCCATGAAATTGTTCAAAATTACCATCGCTTGCAAGGAAAATCAAACGATTCCTTCGCAACAAAGACTCTACAAGCGGTTCATATCTTACTTTTTGAGCTCCCTCTCTTTGAGCGAGGCTGGATAGCTCTATCGATTGCCATCGCAATTGCTCTGCTATTGCGCGTCGAAGGAGCACTTTTAGCAGTGTGGTTGTTGCCAATTATTACAAGTTTTTATATTTACCAAAATTACACCTACGGAGATCATGCCAGACCCTCTGAGGAGATTCAATTGTTCCCGACAGAGCAGCTTATCGTGTCTAATTATTTAAAAGAGCCTTTAAGTACCAACATAGAGACACAACGAGAGCAATTGCTGCACGGATGGCAGCGTTATTTAATCCAGGAGTGGGCCCATCAAGATCCATCTACAGACCATCAAGTCTTATTGACGCAGTATCGGGAAGGGGAATTTGCCTTCAATTTGGCTCGACTCAAAATTGCGATAAAACAGCCCGATTCTGCACATTCATTCAATCAAAGGGAAGCCCCTTTCAAGCTATTTCTCTACATGCTCTGGAACCTCCTTGTCCCAATTCTTGTAACCCTCAGGCTAAAGCAGGAAACCTCTCAGTAAGAAAAGTAACAGGATATGCAGGATCGCAAGCGGCAGGATATGAAGGATAGTGAGCATCCTCTTGTAATTCAAAAGAATTTCCAATAAAGCTAAGGCCTCCCGGCCTTAGCTTTATTGGAAATTCTTTGTATATTAAGAGGATGCTCACTATCCTTCATATCCTGCCGCTTGCGATCCTGCATATCCTGTTACTTTTCTTACTGAGAGGTCTCTGCCTTAGCCTGATGTTCAGATTAAGATTCAGATCAACAAGTAGACGCCGATGCCGGCAAAGTAGCCCACCAATGCAGCAAAACCTATCCGTTTAATGTACCAAAAGAAATCCACTTTTTCTAATCCCATGTAAACAACTCCCGCAGCAGACCCGATAATCAAAATGCTACCGCCGGTTCCTGCACAATATGCAATCAGCTGCCAGAACTTCGAATCGGTCGGGAAATGAGTCAAGTCATACATCCCAATAGAGGCAGCAACTAGAGGAACATTGTCAACCACTGCAGAAACTAACCCGATGCCAATCGCAATCAACGTATAATTCCCAACCGCATTATCGAACCAAAGGGCCAAGTGATCCAAAATGCCCGCAGCATCAAGAGCATCAATACACAACAAAATGCCTAGAAAAAAGAGCGTGCTAGAAAGATCGACCCGAGAAAGCGCCTTCGGCATCCGCAAATGTTCCCGATCATGAAAATTTCGATGTACCAAATCAGTTACAATCCACAGAAGACTAACACCAAAAAGAACCCCCATAAAAGGAGGTAACCCTGTAATGGATTTAAAAACTGGAACAAAAACAAGTACAAAAACACCAAGCCACAGTACGCCTCTGCCAAAGGGCTCGAGCTTTTGAGTCTCTTGTACGTGCGTGGTAGCGAATGAGCCCTTTAAGCTCAGTGTCAGAGGAATCAAAGCAGCAATGAGACAGGCTATGCTTGGCAGAAAAAGCTGCATCATCACATTTGCTGCGGTGACTTGTCCTCCGATCCACAACATCGTTGTGGTAACGTCTCCGATCGGCGTCCAGGCACCTCCTGCATTAGCTGCAATTACAATCGCTCCACCAACGACCAATCGGTCTTCACTCCTCGGAGTCAACTTGCTTAATAACGTAATCATGACAATTGTCGTGGTTAGGTTGTCGAGTATGGAGGAAAGAAAAAAGGATAAAATTGCAATAACCCATAGCAGATTACGTTTTGATGAAATGTTGATAAATTGAGAAATAATAGTAAAGCCGTGATGGATATTGATGATTTCTACAATGGCAAGAGCTCCTAACAGGAAAAGGACCACTTGAGAAATATTGGCCAAGTGCTCAAGAAAACAAGAAGTATTTTTGCCCTCCAGACAGAAGTCGGTTGTAAAAAGAATTGCCCAACAAACGATACCCATCATTAAGGCAACGGTGGCTTTATTGATCTTCGTGACATGCTCCAATGTAATAAAAGCATACCCCACGATGAAAGCAACGATGATAAGCCATGTATTAAGAGTGAAAATTTCCATGAAATCGCCTTGTGTAACTCGATAATTGGCAATTGTACTATTTTTTTGTTTTATGTAACCTGAAAAAAGTAGGAAGGAGGCACAGTATGGGTGATGAATATTTCGATTATAAAGTGGACCAACCACTTATAAAGTTTCCTGTAGAACCAGGTCGAGGCATTATTGGATGTGAAATGCATGAAATAAATGGCTGGGGTAACACATTGCATATTCCTCGAGGCAGATTTCAAACAAAAGTGCACCCTAAACATCATTTGGATGCCTCAAATCGAGATCGAGAAGAAAAGAGAGTATTATGAGCGGCGACCACGATTGGAAAATTACGATACAATATCACCAATGCCCCAACTGCGGATTTATCACAGAAAGTCGACAAGACTACACTCGAAGTGGCAAAAAATATGTCAAAACATTGGAATGCGATCGGTGCCACAATAAGTTTACAGTAGAGAAAAAAGTAAAAAAGCGGTTTGGGCCACTGTTTGGGGAACCCTCCCCTCCCGAATTCGACTGGAACGCAACCTGAGAAGAAAAGTAACAGGATATGGAGGATCAGGCAGGATATGAAGGATAATGAGCATCCGCTTGATATGTAAAAGAAATTCCAATGAGAAACGCAAAGCGAAGTGTCCGAAAGAAAATAAAGGACCGAATAGATGAAGAACATCTAAGAGGGTCCTTTATTTTCTTTCGGACACTTCGCTTTGCGTTTCTCAGGGCATCTTCCTGGATCGCTTGCGATCTAGGAAAATTTATTGCATATCAAGCGGATGCTCACTATCCTCCATATCCTGCCTGATCCTACATATCCTGTTACTTTTTTACACACACGCTTATGTAGATAGGCCTGCGGGTTGCAACAAGCCTGCGGATGCTTTGCGTGGCACTGGAATCGGGACGTTTTCAGCTTTTTCAGGGATACTACGACTCGCTTCAACCCCCAAAACACCCAACTTCTGTATCAAATTCTCATAACCCCTATCCAAATAGGGCAACCCTGTGATCGTCGTTACTCCATGAGCCAATACCGCTGCCATCACATATGCAAATCCAGCTCGCAAATCGGGAATTTTGATCTCTTTTCCAACAAGAGGTGCCACTCCACTCACAATCAAACTATGCGAGAAACAATTCGATGCGAAACGGCATTCCTTGCCTCCCAGACACTGTCTGAATACCGTTATGTCTGCTCCCATCTCTTTCAAAGTTTCCGTGTAACCAAAGCGATTCTCATATACTGTTTCATGAACAACAGAAGTTCCCGTCGCTTGTGTCAAAAGGACCACAAAAGGCTGCTGCCAATCTGTCATAAAGCCAGGATGTACGTCCGTCTCCAAATGCAAACCTCCTTGAAGAGGTCCATCATAATAGAATTCAATTCCATTGCTTTTTACATCAAAGCCTCCACCAACCTCTCGAAGCTTATTCAAAAACGTAATCATATTCAGGTGTTGAGCCCCTTCCACAAAAACACGTCCACGAGAACTTATTGCTGCCATCCCCCACGATGCTGCTTCGATGCGATCAGGTATCACTGTATGCTCCACTTCATGAAAACTGCGCGTCCCCTGTATCCGTATTGTTCGGTCGACATCTAACGTGATAATGGCCCCTAGCTTCTGCAAAAACAAAATCAAATCGACAACTTCTGGTTCGATCGCTGCATTCTTAATCACAGTACTGCCACGAGCTGTTACCCCTGCCAAGATTGTGTTTTCAGTGGCCCCTATTGATGGAAATGGCAAAGTCACTACAGTCCCTCTCAACCCATTGTGAGCATGGGCAAAATAGGCTCCCTCCTTTTTCATCTCTCGATATTCAATCGTCGCTCCCAATGTCCTTAAGGCATTGATGTGAAAATCGACAGGTCTCTGCCCTATGTCACAGCCCCCTACGGTGGGAATAATAATGTCTTCATCAGTACGTCCCAGAAGCGCTCCAATCATCAAAATAGGAATGCGATTAGAACCACAAAAACGTTGAGGGATATAGGAGGTCTTCAATTCTTTAGTGATAACCTCCATCACGCCCGCCTCTCGGTCCCACTCTACCTGCATTCCAATCTCTTGACATAGGGCCACAGTGACCTCTACATCGCCTATATTGGGGACGTTGTAGAACCGGCAACGCTTGTCTGATAACAAGGACGCCACCAGTAATTTTGTGATGGCATTTTTTGCTCCAGCTGCCTTGATATGACCTCTGAGATGGGCTCCACCTTTAATTTTTAAAACTTCCATTTTGTGCTCGCTGATAATGAATTTGAGAAGGGCTGTTTACTAGTATTTATGTTTTTTGTATACACTATCCCCAGCTAACTTGCAACATCTTTGCATGGGCATCAGCGATTCCGGCTAAAAAATAATGGACTTAATAGACATAACTTTTTGACTTTATTCCTGGTTCCAGCTAAATTCTTGGTTTCAAAATGAACAAGAAGGCTGTATGGATAACGAAACCCAATTAAAACTTAGAAGCGTTGACGATCGGCTCCTGCACATGTGGAGGTATCTTTGACTTAGCTTCAAAAGAAGCTCGCGTAAAAGAACTCGAAGCACTCATGGAACAGCAAAACTTCTGGGATAATCAAGAATCGGCTCAGAAAGCAATTTCAGAATGCAATACTCTTAGAGCTTGGACAACCCCATACAACACTCTAAAGCGCCGTTTTACAGATGTGAAAGCCCTCCTTCCAGAAGCCATTGAAATCAACGACCAAGAGCTCGCTTCGCAGCTCATCGATGAACTCAATCAGATCGATAAGGAACTCTCAGATCTTGAAATACGCAAAATGTTATCCGGCGAACTTGATATCAAGAATTGCTACATTAGCATTAATGCAGGAGCCGGGGGAACAGAGGCTTGCGACTGGGTAAATATGCTTTCTAGAATGTACCAACGCTGGGCAAATAAACGGCAATGGAGTCTCGAAGTCATTGATACTGTCGAAGGTGATGTCGCTGGAATAAAAAGCATCACAATGAAGTTGACTGGAGAATTCGCATATGGTTATGCTAAGGCCGAGAAAGGGGTCCATCGATTAGTCAGAATTTCCCCTTTCGACAGCAATGCTAAACGACATACGAGTTTTGCCTCAGTTGATGTCTCACCGGAGATCACTGATGATATCATCATCGAGATCAGGCCCGATGACATCCGAGTCGATACTTACCGATCTTCAGGAGCCGGCGGACAGCACGTAAATAAGACTGATTCGGCCGTGCGAATTACCCACCTTCCATCAGGGATCGTGGTAGCAAGCCAGGGCCAAAGAAGTCAGATTCAGAATAAAGAAACTTGCCTTAAAATGCTCCGATCGAAATTATATGAACAAGAAGTGATCGAGCGGGAAAACTCCCTAAAGGCGCTGCAAGGTGAGAAAAAAGATATTGCGTGGGGAAGCCAAATACGCAATTATGTCTTTCAGCCGTATACACTGGTGAAAGACGCCCGTACAAAATTTGAATCAGGCAATATCCAAGCCGTGATGGATGGAGACATTGATGATTTTATTAACGCTTATTTGAAGGAATTTGGGTAATCATATGAGAGATGAGGTATCAACTCAACAAGGAGAAGAACAACATAGAACCCCGCCGCCTGGCTTCGACATGCGCTTCACAGAATTCACCGACGCTCCCTATCTCCATGAATGGCTTGCTGACCCTTCGGTAGCTCAATGGTTTCCCATGGATGACCCTGTCGAACTTGAAGATGCCGTAAATCGTTGGGTGGGTTTTGCACGCTACCGATCTAGTCTAACAGCGATTGCCCCCGATGGCACCCCTTGTGGAATGGCAACTCTATACTTGCAACCTTATCGTAAATTAGCTCATCAATGTGAGTTTGGCATCATTGTAGCCCCCAAATATCGCAATTTGGGTATCGGATCTGATTTGATGCGCAATATCATTCACTTAGCCAAAGAATTCTACAAGATCGAACTTCTTCATTTACAAGTTTATTCGAATAATCCAGCTATTCGACTTTACGAAAGATTTGGCTTTGAAACCTTTGGCTATCAAGCCGAGTGGATTAAAGAACGTGATGGAACTTACACCGGTCGAACTTTCATGCAAAAGCGAATATAAAAAAGATAAGAAAGGACATAAAGGACAAGGGACGTAAAGGACATAAGGGACGTAAGGGACAAAGGACATAAGAGACTTTGATTTGTCATTTTCGTCCTTTATGTCCTTTGTCCCTTATGTCCTTTAGGTCCTTTGTCCTTTATGTCCCTTTTCTTTTTTTCATCAATTAGCTATTTCTTCGATTATTTTCATTTTAGTAAAACTTATTACTTTACAAAAAACAATCTAGTTCTGTATAATATAATTTAATTATCAGAAAAGGATTGGTTTGTATGAGTTTAGATAATATCTGTAAAACATCATTTTGTAGTACATCTGGGCAATTCATCCTATGGGTTGAAGCTAAGTGTGAAGGGTATAACGCCGAAACTAAGCCTGAAAGAAATAACGCCCTCGAAAAAGCGTCTGATCCTGTAGACTCAATTACCTCGGGGATCATAAAAAGAATCGCTGCCTTAGCGATAATTGTAATTGCCGTTGCTGAACTTACCCTTTTTGAAATTCATTGTCTGATATTCCTTCCACTTGTGTGCTTAGATAACCAAGAAGCCGTTGCAATAAAAAGACATGCCAAAAACATTACTGGGTCATTTGCAACTATCTTTAAATGCCTACTAACAATCTTCACAGGTAATCTCCCTGGAGTAAATTACTCATTGCATGGCGAAGGAATCACCCCAGCATTAAAGACATTAATATTAGAACCTATGATACAAATTAGTCGAGAGGCCATATACGAAACAGAATTCTTAGGTGAAAAGGAGCAAAAAGAACAAGATGTAGACGTAAAAGAACAAAAAGAAAAACTTTCCCAAATTCAAATTATCAAAAGAGATAAGATTCTAAAGCGTCATACTGAATTGATAAGTAAATCGAAAGCTGTATTCAAAAAAATTATTAAAGAGCTCGATTCAGTAAAAGACACAGCTCAACAATTCGAACCTTTGTTTAAAGAACTAGTAGGGCAAGTAGAGCTTTTAAGAGCCAAAAAACTAGGGTCAGAGAATCAAATGTATTTTATCAGGCAAATACTAGCAACTTTAAATAAAAAACATATTCTTTTCTCTGAAGAAATGATTAGAAGCGCAAGTATAAGCGAAGAAGTAAGAAAAATAATGAATCACTATAGCCTAAGCACAACACACTTAGCGGCGGTTATCGCAAGACCTGCCCTTATTGCAACAGTCCTCACAATTCCTGCCCCAACTTCTGGACGTTTTGATGTAATGGCATCAGCGCCCATTGCTATAACCAAAAGTATGGTTGCAGAAGCATCTTGTTTAGAGAATGAAAGGACTCCTATTGATATGGAAGCTAGCCATAAGAAAAAAACACAAGTTGCTCCGATATCAGGTCAATCTTTGCTCCTTGGAAAACTGCTTGAGCAAAGAAACTATGTTGATAAATTAGGCAATCCCCTTGTAGGTAAAGATGGAAAGCCAATCAGAGCTCCTAGAATACCCAGCCACTTAATCCCCAACATTAGTGAGTTTATTAATAAGTAAACACATCTTAACTCCTGTCGCCGCATTCGCGGCTCGAGATGTTGTTTGGATCTTCCCCATGCTTACGCATGGGGCTACATGCTTCAACCGCATTCGCG
>JABDBC010000076.1 GCA_013288825.1 Chlamydiota bacterium | reverse complement strand
TAGGAGGATGAGCTCACTTTGCCGCCCTTGCCTGTCCAGTTGGTATGGAAAAACTGGTTGCGCGGCTTGTCTCGACGCTCATAAGTGTGAGCTCCAAAATAGTCCCGCTGCGCTTGTAAAAGATTCGCAGGCAACTCCGCCGATCGATATCCATCAAAAAATGACAACGCTGTGCTGATACACGGAATTGGAATCCCCATTTCTGCACCTGCTGAAACCACTTTTCTCCACCCCTTCTGCACGCGCGATAACTCATTTTGAAAGAAATCATCCAGCAATAGATTTTGAAGATTGGGGTTCTTGTCAAACGCTTTTTTAATGTCCGCAAGAAAACGGCTGCGAATAATGCACCCTCCACGCCACATGAGGGCAATCCCCCCATAATTAAGCTTCCAGCCATAATCCTTAGCAGCTTGTCGCATCAACATATACCCCTGCGCATAACTGATGATTTTAGAGGCATACAGCCCTTGGCGAATTTGCTCAATAAATTCCTCTCGGTTTCCTGAGAATGTGATGGGAGGTCCTTTTAGTGTTTTGCTTGCCAGAACTCTTTCCTCTTTTAATGCTGATAAGCAACGAGCAAAAACAGCTTCACCAATAAGCGTCAGTGGCATTCCCAAATCTAACGCATTGATAATGGTCCACTTTCCTGTTCCCTTCTGGCCGGCAACATCCAGAATGTGATCGACTAAAGGAGCACCGTCATCGTCTTTTTTCGTGAATATATCGCTTGTGATCTCAATCAAATAACTGTCGAGCTCCCCTTTATTCCAATTCGCAAAAACTTGATGCAACTCATCTGCATTGAGTTTTAAAGCCGTTTTCATCAAATTATAGGCTTCTCCAATCAATTGCATATCGCCATATTCAATCCCATTGTGCACCATCTTCACATAGTGGCCTGCTCCTGCCTCTCCAACCCAATCACAGCAAGGTTCTCCATTGTCAACCTTTGCACTAATTGCCTGAAAAATAGGCTTGATGTGCGGCCATGCAGCGGGATCCCCTCCAGGCATAATAGAGGGACCATGTCTTGCGCCCTCTTCTCCTCCTGAAACGCCGGCGCCAACAAATAAAATACCTTTCTTTTTTAACTCTTCACAGCGACGATTGGTGTCGGTAAATAGGCTATTGCCCCCATCGATGATAATGTCGCCAGCAGAAAGATACGGTAAGAGGTGATTGATGAATTCATCCACGGCTTCACCAGCTTTGACCATAAGCATAATTCTGCGAGGTCGCTTAAGTGCTTTGCAAAACTCTTCTACCGAATGGGTTCCGATTATTTGACTTCCCTTTGCAGGTCCTGCCAAAAAGTCGTCAACCTTTGAAGTGGTCCGGTTGAATACCGCTACTATGAATCCGTGATCGTTCATGTTGAGGGCCAAATTTTGCCCCATTACAGCTAATCCGATAAGTCCAATATCCGCTTGTGTCATTGCGATTCCTCCCGCTTGTTGATATCAATCTTTTTCGATAGAGACAATTTTTGCAAGCATCTTGATCAAAAAGCCGCAATTCCCGCTAAAAAGTAAATGGACATGGACGGTAATGGACCATAATGAGGTAATTGCAGAAGTACCAAATCATCAGGCCAACGGCCTGACGTATAAAAGCCTAGGGCACCGCCCTAGGTATAATGTAAATGTTGTTTCAGGCTGAAAGCCTGACGTATAGCTATACGTCAGGCTTTCAGCCTGAAAAATATGTTTGCATCTCACCTAGGGCGGTGCCCTAGGCTTTTATACGTCAGGCCGTTGGCCTGATGATTTGGTACTTCTGCAATTACCTCATAAAAGACTAGCTGTATCGTCCATTATGGTCCATTACAGTCCACTACGGTCCATTACCGTCCATGTCCATTCTGTGCCTTAAATGAAAGCAATGCAAAAAAATATTTGACAGATTGTGGTCGCTTAAATATAAGCAAGTTTAATAAACCATTTTAAATAATGTGCTCCCCCCGAGAAATGGTGGATGTGTTGAAGATAAAGTATCCAAACTAAAATAGGAGGATAGTAATGATAAACAAAATATGGAAAGTCGTTGCAGGTCAACTCACTGTGTTGAGCCTCTCTGCAATGTGCTTGAGCCCTGCTAATAGCATCTCAGCCCAAACATACTACGGCAACTCAAATTGCTGCCCCGAAGACTGCTGTGAAGCCCCATGCAAACCTTCAATCTGGGAATCAAAAGCATTCCTCATTCTCGGAAGCGTTGCATTAGGAGCTGCTGCTGGCGCTGCTGCAGGAGCTGGTGTTGCAAGTGGAACACGCGGACATCGTGGTTCCGATGGACATAATGGTAAAAACGGTCATAAAGGTCGCACAGGAGATCCAGGACCGACAGGAGCCACTGGCGCAACTGGTGCAACAGGACCCACAGGCGGAGCAACTGGTTCGACAGGAGCTACCGGTGCTACAGGCGCAACTGGTGCTACAGGTGTTGGCGCTACAGGTGCAACCGGAGCCACAGGAGCTACTGGAGGGACTGGCGCAACAGGAGCTACAGGAGGAACTGGTGCCACCGGTGCAACAGGAGCAAATCCATTTACTCCAGATACTGGTCAGTCCCTTTCCTTTACATTTAGTAATACAGGTATTGTTGTAGGCGGCCCTACTGGAGCAACAGTAACAATGACAGCATTTGTTGCTGAGCCCAATGGCACAGTTTTAACAAGTCCTCCTATTCTATTTACTAGTCCAACCGCTGGTGGTACTTTCACTGAAGTTATCAACGTTCCTAATCCAGTGTTTGGAGAATATGATGCTGGTATACAAATAGTTACTACTGGTACCCCAACCCTTGTTGTTGGAGCATCAACTGTTACTGTAGGAGCAAGTAGAGGTGGTGGGTCCACGACAACATTTACATTGGTTAATTCATTACCCCCAACTTCAAATGAGACACAAAACTCAATTGATTACGCTTATGGCCCAGTCCAGAGTGGTGGCGATGGTAACGTACCTTTCCCATGATTTAGTTTAATGGGATAAGAACGAAGTAAGTACTTACGCCTTTGCAGAGCGCAAGCTTTGCAAGGGCGTTTTCTTTGGTCAATTCATTCATTATTTATTTAAAAAAAGACTTATGAATGCTGTTGAGGCCAACTTTGAAGAATTTCTTTTAACTGCGAGATAAGTGGGGGGAGCGATTCTTTAACGACTAACCAAACAGCCTGATTATTTACATCAAAATAAGCATGAATTAAACGATTTCGTAAACCAATCATTTCACGCCAAGGTAGTGATGGAAATTGTTTTCGAATTGTTTGAGATACTTGAGAAGCAGCTTCACCAAGAATTTCCAATTCTCGTACGACTCCATTTAGCAGGAGCCGATTGCTATCAAGATCTTCTCGTTTTTTTTCTAATAGATGGGAAACAGCTGCTGTTGAGGCATCAAGCATATGTTGTAACCGAATATAGTCACGATTTAACATAGATTGGTCTGGCATAAGCTAAAACTTCATTTCGAAAATAATGACTCAATTCCTCGGGAGTACGTAAATCTGTCTTCCGGTCTATAATAGTTGCAAGCTCATCTTCTAGGTTAATGAGGATGAATAATGAGGGTGTTTTTCCTGGTACAAATTCCACCAACAAGTCAATATCGCTGTCCTTACGTAAATTCCCTGACAAGGCTGACCCAAAAAGCGACAGTTTAGCGATAGCAGGATTCCTTTCACAAAATTCAGTGATTTCTTTAATAGGCAAAATTTTACTGGGATTTGTCATCTTAAATCCTTATATGTCCTGCTAATCACAATAAAGCATTGCCCCAATTTCCTACAAAATAAATTATTTTCGGAATATTATTTTTGAGATAAGTAATTAATAAAACTATTGCGAATTTTTAGTATTATCATTACAAGAATATTAAGCATGATAAATACTAATAATATCTGATTTTTATAAAATTGGAGAGGATATGTTCGCAGAACTGTACAATAAATTAATGAAAGGAATGATCTTACCCATGATTTTAGTAATGGGTATCGTGTCGTGGCAGGCTCCTGCAAGTGCTCAAGAGTATTACTACAATTATGATCAGAACGTTCAAGAGCAAGAAGAGGAAGAAGACGAACCCTTTTGGAAATCGACTGCATTTATCATTATAGCGACCGCTATCGGGGCAGGTGCAGTTGGAGCAGGGATTTATGCAGCAACCAATGGAAAGAAGAAAAGCCATAGCCACAGTGATGGTATTAATGACAATGCCAGCGTAAAAGACTGCAAAGATGGGAAAAACGGAAAAGATGGCAAGCATGGTCGTCATGGGAAAGATGGGTCAAGTGGTAGCGATGGAAAGCACGGGAAGGATGGATCGCATGGCAACGACGGGAAGCATGGGGAAAAAGGGGAACGGGGAGAAAAGGGAGAGCGCGGCGGACATGGTGAGAAAGGAGAGAAGGGAGAACGGGGCGGACATGGCGAGAGAGGAGAAAGAGGTGAGAAAGGCGAAAAAGGAGAACATGGCGAACGCGGGGAAAGGGGCCATAGTGGTGAAAAGGGAGAGCGTGGTGAAAGGGGTGAACGCGGGGAAAAAGGAGAACATGGCCATAAAGGAGAGCATGGCGAACGAGGAGAACGTGGCGATGATGGAGATGACGGGATTACGACAATGATAGAAATTGAGGCAGAGCGCATTTCTCCTTTTCTTCATGACACTTCAGAGGGGGCCAGTTTATCGTTTGCATTTGATTTGGCCATCGGGACACTTACAGGGGGTTCCGTTACAATTACACCATTTGTGGCATTGCCCGATGGAACAGTGCTTACAGATGCCTCTCAAACCATCACATCAGCACAAGTAGTCCATTTTGACTCTATTATAATCACTCCGCCAGAATATGGAGTATATGTTGCAGGTTTGAAGTTTTTAGGAAGTGCGACGACATTGTTGACGAATCATAATATTGTAACGGTGACGGCAGCACGAACTCCTTCATTTTCAACAACTTTGACATTGCAAGCGATCATTTCATTGAATGCTGGGGAAATTCAGGCCAGCAGCAACTATGTGTATGAGCCCGTTCATGAATAAATCAAAAGGACAAAGGACGTAAAGGACATAAAGGACGTAAAGGACATAAAGGACATAGGACAAAGGACATAAAGGACGTAAAGGACATAAAGGACATAAAGGACAAAGGACGTAAAGGACGTTGATACCCAGTCTCTTATGTCCTTTATGTCCCTTCGTCCTTTATGTCCCTTCGTCCTTTACGTCCCTTGTCCTTTGTGTCCCTTATGTCCTTTACGTCCCTTGTCCTTTGTGTCCCTTATGTCCTTTACGTCCCTTATGTCCCTTATGTCCTTTACGTCCCTTTGTCCTTTTCTTTGCGTCTTTGCTCCTTCGCGACTCCTAAATAACTTAAGTTATTTTTCGAAAGAACCGGAGTATGTCAAAGACGAAACCACAATTGCCCCTCCGGCAGGGAGCTTTGCGTTGAATTTTTTGACAAACCCGAGTAATATCAAATTTCATTCTTATAAACCCTTTTGGCATCATGAAAATATACACCAGAACAGGCGATAAGGGCGACACCTCGTTGTACACAGGTCAGCGCCTTCCCAAGAACGATCCATTAATTGACGCTATTGGCACCATCGATGAATGCAATTGCAGCATAGGCATGGCTTTGTCATTCGCAAACAAAGAGCCGCGTTTAGATCCAGTTAAAAGCCATTTAGAGAATATCCAGCACGCCTTATTTGATGTCGGTGCCGCTTTAGCAACACCGCGGACCCGATCTACCAATAGTAAAATCGACAAGACACGATTCGATCATGAAGCAACGCAACAGCTTGAAGAATGGATGGATCAGATTGAAGTGGTCTTGCCTCCTTTGCATTCGTTTATTCTTCCTGGGGGGCATCCCTGCGGCGCCACTTTGCATCTTGCCAGGAGCATCTGTCGACGAGCCGAGAGGTTAGTTGTGCCATTCAATAAGCAAGGCGATGTTTCCGATCACATCTTATGCTACCTGAATCGACTTTCAGATTATTTATTTATGGCATCGCGTTATGTCAATCATCTCATGAACAGTCAAGAAATTATGTGGGAGCCGCATAAGAAGAATTAGTTGCAAACACTTTACACTTTACACCTTACGAGGAAAACACAAATGAAAATTCGCGGATATTTAGTTATTTTGTATGGCATTCTTTTGGTCGTGGGTGGCTTTATGGGCTATCTCAAAGCAGGGAGCATCTATTCTGCTGTAGCAGGAGGCATCACGGGCATTATTTCTATCATTTTGGGCGTAGGGATGTTAAAAGAATGTGTGAAAAGTCTGCTGTTTGCTCGCATATTGACCGGAGCACTTTCTGCATTTTTTCTGTATCGATTTTTGCTAACGTATGCTTTTATGCCAGCGGGGATGATGTGCATTATTAGTTTGATTCTCTTTATCGGTCTTGTGTGTCCTTGTAAATGCAAAGGATCTTCTGGATCTTCTTAGCACTTAAAATTACCATCTGCTAAATTCTGTGCGTAATATGCGTTAGAGGCTTGACAGAAATCTTATTTCCTCATAGAATCGCCTTGAAATTTGTCCAACACAAGGAGTATTGATTATGGCGAGTATAAAACCATTAGGTGATAAAGTTCTTGTAAAACGAGCAAAACGCCCCACAACAAAGGGTGGCATTCTTTTACCTGACAGCGCACAAGAGAAGCAAAAAGAAGGCATTGTCATCGCAGTAGGTCCAGGCAAAGTTAACGATCAAGGAACGCGAGAGACTCTGAGTGTGAAAGTGGGCGATAACGTCGTATTTGGATCTTACTCAGGAACCGAAGTGAAAAATGCTAATTCAAATGAAGAAGAAGAATACCTGATTTTGTCAGAAACTGACATCTTGGGAATTAAAGCTAACTAGGAGTGAACCATGTCAAAAATGCTACGATTTAATGATGATGCACTGAAATCCTTGCTCAAAGGGGTTCGCACATTAGCTAAGGCAGTCAAAGTGACCCTCGGACCCAAAGGACGCAATGTCGTCATTAATAAGGGATATGGCTCCCCTTTGTCGACCAAAGACGGCGTCACAGTTGCCAAAGAAATTGTCCTAAAAGATAAATTTGAGAATATGGGAGCTCAACTCGTTAAAGAAGTTGCAGCAAAAACCTCTGATAAAGCAGGGGATGGGACAACGACTGCCATAGTATTAGCCGAAGCAATCTTTAGTGCAGGGGTGAAAAACGTAAGTGCTGGCGCAAACCCAATGCGCTTAAAGAAAGGGATTGATCAAGCAATTGAGATCGTTTGCCAAGCTCTGACTAAAATGGCATCTCCAGTAAATACAACGACTGAGATCAAACAAATCGCTACTATTTCAGCAAATAACGATGAGGAAATAGGCGATATCATCGCTCAGGCAATGGAGAAAGTGGGTAAAGATGGGATCATCACCGTCACAGAAGCCAAGGGCATTGATACCACTTTAGACGTTGTTGAAGGGATGCAATTTGACAAAGGATACCTATCACCCTATTTTATCACGAATCCAGAAACAATGTCTGTTGAGTTAACAAATGCGTGCATACTCATCGTTGATAAAAGGATCTCCAATGCAAAGGAACTCATTCCTATCCTCGAAAAAAGCGTCGGCAAAGACAGCCGCCCTCTACTTGTGATTGCCGAAGATCTCGATGGAGAAGCTCTTGCAACACTCGTTGTCAACAAAATTAAAGGTGGGCTCCCCGTTTGTGCTGTGAAAGCTCCAGCTTATGGCGATCGGCGCAAAGCTATTCTACAAGACATTGCAATTCTGACTGGCGCTACAGTCATATCAGAGGAAATCGGCCTTCGTCTTGAAGATGCAGATCCCCGCATGTTAGGACACGCCAAAACCATTAAAATCACTAAAGATGACACAACAGTGATTGATGGGATGGGCAACCCAGCTAAAATTAATGAAAGAGTCGCTCAACTGAAAACGGAGCTGAAAGATCCCAATCTCTCTAGCTATGAACGTGAAAGCAAAGAAGAACGCCTCGCACACCTCGTAGGTGGTGTCGCTGTTATCAATATCGGTGCCGCTACTGAAACAGAGCTCAAAGAGAAAAAAGCTCGCATAGAAGATGCCCTGCATGCGACTCGAGCCGCTGTTACAGAAGGGATCGTCGCTGGCGGCGGTGTTGCCTTACTGCGAGCTATCAAGAGCCTTGATGAAGTAAAATTCTCTGATCCAGAAGAACAGATTGGTTTAGACATCATCCGAGAAGCTGCTTACGCTCCTGCAAGCGCAATCGCAGATAACTGCGGCAAACCGGGCAACCTGATTGCTGAGAAAATCTACGAAGCAAAGGGTGCTTATGGTTATAACGGATTGACAGATGAGTTTACTGATTTGATTAAAGCAGGCGTCATCGACCCCGTGCTCGTTACAAAAAGCGCTTTGACAAATGCAGGGTCTATTGCTTCAATGCTACTGACCACAGCTGCCATGATTACCGACAAACCAAGACCAAAAGTTGCAGCACCGATCGGTGGTGGAATGGGAGGTATGGGTGGAATGGGAGGTATGGGTGGAATGGGCGGCATGGGAGGAATGGGTGGCATGGGCATGGATGACATGGGTATGATGTAAAGTCAAGCGTCTTCGCCGAAAAATCGTGCCCGAAGAAAAGGACAAAGGACGTAAAGGACATAAGGGACATAAAGGACGAAAGGACTGGGTATCAGCGTCCTTTGTCCTTTAGGTCCCTTATGTCCTTTACGTCCTTTGTCCTTAGGTCCCTTATGTCCTTTACTCGGGCGCGTTCACGAAAAAGTTAGGGCGCGTTCACGAAAAAGGAAGAAAACCCAATGCCAAATTACGACTATCGTTGCACAAGCTGTGGCAAAATGTCCGAAGCCTTTCAAAAAATTACAGATGAACCTCTCGTCACATGCCCCAATTGTCAGTCAAACACTTTGCAACGTGGTCCTGGTGGTGGCATAGGATTGGTTTTCTCAGGTTCTGGTTTTTACTCCACCGATTATAACCCTTCCACAAAGCCTTTAGATGAACCAAGTCCAAAAAAGCCTGGTGGTTCTTGCTCCTGCGGCAATACACATACCTGTGGCTGAAAATCTTCTCCTCTTGTAAAATGCCGATAACTTAGGAATTAATAGGACTGTGCACATGACTTCTTCGCGTTTCAGCATTATTTTAGGACTTCTTTTTCTTGGAGTCCTCAGCCGTTTGCTCCCTCATCCTCCAAATTTTACCGCAATGAATGCCATCGCTTTCTTCAGCGCTTATTACCTCCATAATCCATGGTTGACCCTATTCACAACGCTTTCTGCGATGTTTTTAAGCGATTTCGCCCTAGGTGGCTTTCATAGCACGTTACCTTTTGTCTATCTCTCCCTCGTTTTAATTGTTTTCATAGGACACTATGTGAAACAAACAGGTTCTCTCCGCTCCACTGTTATACGCAGCATTGGGATTTCATTGCTGTTCTTTATGATCTCTAATTTTGGCTCTTGGGCGGTGGATGGGATCTATCCGTTAACACTCAATGGATTATCCATTTGCTACTTTATCGCTCTCCCCTTTTTAGCAACGCAAGTCCTCGGAGATATTGTTTTCGGGGTCATGGTGTCCTCCATTCTTTTAATATATGAAAGCAAGAAAAGTCACATCAATCAGTTGGGTTTGTCTTGAACTTTCGCATCTTCCTTTTTTTTGCAACATTGCTAATATTATGCAGCTCTTTGCTGGCTGCATATGAGAAGAGAGCGCTCCAAGTGGGCGCTGTTATGTATGATGTTGAAGTCGTCCAGACAGTTCCAGAAAGGCGGCAAGGGCTTTCTGGAAGATCCCATTTGAAAAGCAATTGTGGAATGCTTTTTGTCTATAAAAATCACCGTGAAATTCCTGCATTTTGGATGAAAGGGATGCTTTTTCCAATTGATATTATTTGGATATCTAACGACGAAGTTATTCAAATCACTTCAGACATACCTGTGGAGCGATGTGAAGAATTCTGCTTGCAAAAGTATTCTCCCTATAAAGCGATAGATCACGTTCTAGAAATTAATGCCGGAGAAGCCAAGGAAATGGGCATTCAAATTGGCGATCGCGTGAAATTTAGGTGATTTCTTCTTATATAAAGAGTGTTTTCATCAACGAAAGATTAATATATTCCGAAATTCGGAGTCTGTCGCCGCATTCGCGGCTCGATATGTTGATTGGATCTACCCCACGCTGACGCATGGGGCTACATGCTGCCACCGCATTCGCGGTTTTTGCAGCCCACGCCCGTCCCTTTTCGTGAACGCGCCCGAGCCCGTTGCCCGAACTTCCTTTGTCCGAACCCGATCATACCCAAATTCG
>JABDBC010000075.1 GCA_013288825.1 Chlamydiota bacterium | reverse complement strand
TGCTTTTCTTCTAATTACATTAATGGGAATTTTTGGAATACAAACCGCCGTCACCGGTATCCACGAAGTGTATTATGGCGGCATAGATTCTGTAGAGTTTCTTGAAGGGGTTTCTCATTCATATCGAGTTGACATTTTAGGAACAGTTCAAAAGGTAAACAACGGAGAACTAAATTGGTCAGAGGGGTTGAGAAAAATTAAAACAGCACAAAATGCAATCAAAACACAATGGGAAGAGTATTTAAAAACTGATACCAAAGCAGAAAGCAAGGCCCTTCGAATTACTACGAGAGAAGCAATGGATTCTCTTGATGCAACATTGGTTAAGATTTCCGAAATTTTTGCCGCTGAAAGTCGTGAACAACTCAATACCTATGCCACCAAAACTTTGCCACTACAAATCGATGTGGTACTTGCCCAAATTGAAAGGCTCTCTCATGCCCATATCACTGAAACCATGCAGGACTATCAAGACGCGCTGTCAAACGCTCGAATCACCACAATTATTATGCTTTTTGCCTCAGCTATTGTCATTGGTCTGGCCATTTTGTTTGCCCTGTTGATTGCACGAAGCATCACCGTCCCTCTCAACAAAATTGTGACTGCTGTTGACCAGTTAGCCTTGGGAATCTGCCCCATATTCGACAAACCCAATAATGATGAAGTTGGGTCCCTAATAAAATCTATGCAAACAATGAATCAATCCACAGAAAAAATGGTCTGCACACTTGCCAAAGTGGCACAAGGGAACCTAACAGTAGATATCCCAATGAGATCCGACAACGATGTCTTGGGAAAAGCTATTGGAGATACTGTAGAGAGGCTAAAAAACACTTTAGGAAAACTTCAAGAAGAAGTGGCTGTCCTTACATCCTCCGCTCAAGAAGTCGCTGCCTCTGTAACACAAGTGACGTCAGGAACTGCTGAGACAGCCTCAGCTGTGACAGAGACAACAACGACAATGGAGGAACTGAAACAAACCGCCCAAGTATCTTCTGAGAAGGCAAAAGATGTTTTAAGCAATGCTGACAGCACTCTTGGAATTGTGAACACAAGCGAGAAAACGGTCAGAAATACTATCGAAGATATGGCTCAAATCCAAGAAAAAATGAGAGTCATCTCAGAAAGCATCGTCAAACTCAGCGAACACAGCCTGACAATTGGACAAATCATTGACACAGTTAATGATCTAGCCGAGCAGTCGAACCTACTTGCCGTCAACGCTGCCATCGAGGCTGCAAAAGCCGGAGAACAAGGAAAAAGCTTCAGCGTTGTCGCACAAGAAATTCGCGCTTTAGCGGAACAGTCAAAAGCGGCAACAGTACATGTCAGAGCCATCCTGAATGATATTCAAAATGCAACAAGCTCAGCAGTCATGGCGACAGAACAGGGCTCAAAAGCTGTTACGAAAGGGGTAGCCCAATCAGCTCAGACGACAACTGCAATTCAGTCAGTTTCCGAATCGATGAAAGAAGTCGCTCTTTCTGCCAAACAAATCTCTATCTCAAGCGAACAACAGTTGGTCGGCGTCGATCAAGTAAGGCTTGCTATGTCAAACATTAATGAGTCCACAGGACAACACGTCAACCACATGAAACAAATTGAAACCGCGGTCTCAACATTGAACGATGTGGGTTCAACGATAAAAGAACTGATTTCACAGTATAAACTGAAATAAGGAATAATATGGTCACGAAACCATATAAAGTCATGATCGTTGAAGACTCGGCTTACTCTAGGGAATTGCTGCGCTCCATCATCGAATCAGACCCTGAATTGAAAGTCATCGCCATGGCTGAAAACGGCGAACATGCTCTCAATCTACTGGAAAACATCCAACCCGATGTCATCACTATGGATGTGAATATGCCCGGAATTGATGGTTTTGAAACAACCCGCAGAATCATGGTAAAAAAACCAATTCCTGTCGTCATCATCAGTGCTGGGTGTTCTCCTCAAAATGTGCACGATAGCTTCAGAGCTATGGACGCTGGAGCTTTGGCAATTCTGGTCAAACCCATTAGATCTAATGAAATCTATTTTCATCAAAAAGCCCTCGAAATTATCAACACAATAAAAGTAACAGCTGAAGTCAAACTCATCACGAGACGTCCAAAGGCTACCAGTCCTAAGGAAATTGAGGAAGAGAGCCTCAAACTAAAGGGAATAGGGATCTTTGAAGCGGTTGCTATTGGAGCCTCCCTCGGCGGCCCTCCAGCAATTGAAGCCATTCTCTCAAATCTCCCAAAAAATTTTCCTGTACCTGTGTTTATAGTGCAGCATATAGTCCCAGGGTTCTCAAAAGGTTTGGTGGATTGGCTAAATCGCACCTCACGCCTTCCTGTGAGCTTAGGGCAGGATAAGGAGCACGCACTGCCCGGACACGCCTATCTCGCACCGGATTTAGCACACATGGAAGTCAAACCAGGCAATATTATTTCGCTTGTTACTGAAAAAACAACAGGATTGCAGCCATCAGTGAGTAGACTGTTTTTTTCCATGGCAAATACCCATGGACCTAATTGTGTTGGGGTTTTATTGACAGGGATGGGACGCGATGGGGCTGCCGAAATGCTCCTCATGCGGCATCGTGGAGCTGTCACGATTGCGCAAGATGAAGGCAGCTGTATTGTCTATGGCATGCCTAAGGAAGCTGTTGAGTTGGGTGCCGTATCGAAGGTGCTCCCTCTTCCACAAATAGCGCCTACGCTTGTGCAATTGATTGATAGGTTATAGGAAAAATATGCAACAAATGGAAAATACTCTCGTTGAAGTAAATGTTCTCGTCGTCGAAGACAGCCCCACCCAAGCACTGCAGTTAAAGAATGCGCTGGAAACGAATAAACTGCATGTCACCATTGCAAAAGATGGGGTGGATGGATTAGAAGCTCTTCATGCTCACATACCTCAAGTTATTATTAGCGACATCATAATGCCGCGGATGGATGGTTACGAGTTCTGCCGTCATGTAAAAAGTGATGAGAGATTTAAGGACATACCAGTCATTTTGCTGACTACCCTTTCTGATTCTATGGATGTGATTCACGGCATCCAGTGTGGTGCAGCCAGTTTTATGACAAAACCTTTTGATATCGTGCTTCTACTATCAACTATTGCCGATGCACTCAATAACAAAAAAATGAACAATTTCCAGCATTCCGAAAATGGAGAGCCCATAGAAGTCTCATTTGGAGGGAAAAAATACACTTTTACTGTCAATCAGGCCCAGATTACCGAACTATTGCTCTCGACATATTCAAATGCGATTCAAAAGAATTTCGAACTAGAACAGGCTTACCGCAAACTCAATCTGATTTATCAAGAAATAGAAAAAAAGAACATTGAACTGGTTAAGATCAATCAAGAGATAAACCAATTGCTTGATATGGCAGCACATGATTTGCGTAATCCTCTTGGAGTGATTTCGGGCTACAGCGATTTGCTCATTGAGAAAAATAGTACAAAACTAAGTGTTGATGCTTTGAAAGTCTTAGAACACATCAAGCAATCTAGCTCTTTTATGCTGCAACACATTAATGATCTTTTCACTCACAACGATCTGGAATCCGAAATGCCGAATTCGGCATTTCAAAATCAAGTATAGACCTCTGTATTTACAAATATACACACTTGTGTTACACTTAGATTTAAAGGGAGGATGGATTATGCCTACCAACAGTCCAAGAGTAAATGTCACCTTTAGTGAAAATGACGTAGATGTGATGCAAATAATTTGCAAAAAAAGAAAGATAAGCAAGTCGGCGCTGATTAGAAAAGTGATGGAAGATTGGCTTGAAGAATACGAAGACATGCTTTTAGCAAAACGAGCTGAAGAAGCGGATGAAAAATGGGAAAAAAGAGGAAGAAAAACTATCTCTCATGAGGAATTGTGGAAAAGATTAAGTACATAGTTGAATATGATGTGGATATCGAAGAGAAATTAATTATCTTGCCTAAAACAATTAAGGAAATGATACGAAATGCAATTGAGAAGAAGCTAACTGTTGATCCGATTGCATTTGGAAAACCTTTAAGATATAGCCTGAAAGGGTATAGAAGACTAAGAGTTGCTGATTACCGTGTGATTTATAAAATCATTGAGGATAAAGTTCTTGTTATTATCATAGATATTGGTCATCGAAAAGATATATATGATTGAAATTTTCATTAATTCAACTTTATTTATCATAAGCCTAGCTCAAGCTTGATTTTCTTCCAAGAAGTAGCTCCTTTTTTCTTAACGTCTGCAAGAACTCTCCTTGCATCTTCAAGATCGATTTGATCCTCCAAAGCCTCGATTAATTCGAGATCTTCTATAGGTATAATAGCTACAAGTCTCTTGCCTCTGCGCGTTACAACGAAACGCTTTTTGCCAAAGGCTGACTCACTAACCACTTCAGGAAAATGTTCTCTAGCATGTGACGAACTCATAGTAGTCATATACAACCTCATCATGTACTAATCGTACAACTTGTCTAATTGTCTGTCAAACGATCGATTATTTCGCTTGTGCCGGAAAGGAATACTGGATTACAACAATCAGTAGGTAGATTCAATAAAAATAGGCAAGATATGCAACAAATGGAAAATACTCTAGCAGGTGTAAATGTCCTCGTCGTAGAGGACAGCCCCACTCAGGCTATGCAATTAAAAGATGCCCTGGAAACCCATAAACTGCATGTCACCATTGCAAGCGATGGCGTAGAGGGATTGCAAGCTCTTCACACTCAAACACCTCAAGTCATTATTAGCGATATCTCGATGCCACGTATGGATGGCTATGAATTCTGCCGCCATGTGAAAACTGATGAGCGTTTCAAAAAAATACCCGTTATTCTGCTGACCAATCTTTCCGATTCCATGGATGTCATTCACGGTATCCAGTGCGGTGCAGACAGTTTTATGACGAAGCCCTACGACATTCTGTTACTGTTGTCGAGCATTTCTGACACCCTTACCAATCAAAAAATGCACCGCCTACAGACACAGGAAAATGTTGAACCCATGGAAATCTCCTTTGGGGGCAAAAAACACATTTTAAACGTCAATCAGACTCAGATTACCGAACTATTGCTCTCGACATATTCAAATGCAATCCAAAAGAATTTCGAATTAGAGCAAGCATACCGCAAGTTGAATCTGATCAATCAAGAAATGGAAAAAAAGAACCTTGAACTTGTTAGAATCAATGAGCAAAAAAACCAAGTGCTAGGGATGGCAGCACATGATTTGCGCAATCCTCTTGGTGTAATTTCAGGCTATAGCCAATTACTTCTTGAAAAAAATAGTTCAAAGCTAGATGTCGATGCCTTGAAAATGTTGGAACATATCCAGCAATCTAGCTCTTTCATGTTGCATCTCATCAACGATCTTTTGGATATTTCGATCATCGAATCTGGTCGGGTGACACTGAATCTACAGAGGGTTGATTTGAAAGCGCTAATCGAAGAAACCATTGAATTATCGAGAGGTTTCGCATCCAAAAAAAATATACAGCTCCAGTTAAAATGCACGGAAAAAGTCCCTGAAGTGACCTGCGATCCTGATAAAATTGAACAAGTTATCAATAATTTGATCGGAAATGCCCTCAAGTTCTCCTATGAGGGAGGCGTCATAGAAATCGGGATAGTGCCAGGAACAAAAGAAGCCATCGTTTATGTCAAAGATAATGGCGTCGGAATCCCAGCACCAGAAAAAGAAAAGCTTTTTCAACCATTTTCAAAAGGGCGTTCAAAAGGGACAGCAGGAGAAGCAGGTACAGGCCTTGGATTAGCTATCGTGAAAAAGATTCTCACGGCACACCGTGGAGTCATTTGGGTGGAGAGCGAACTCGGACAAGGAGCGACGTTCTTCATTTCATTGCCCTATGAGCCTCAGGATGTGCTCAAAGAATTCCCTGTCGAATAACGCCATTTTTTTACCACAGAGATCACGGAGAGAATGGAGAGAATAGGGAGGGGAAGAGAAAGGGTTGCAAAACTCTTCAACTCTTGACAAATCATGCTATTTTTGTTACCTTATCTTTTCTATTCATTCACTAGATCTCTTTCTATTATTAAACAAATCATTATCATTGACCCTATTCATTATCTATTATATTGTATTATTTTTTATTCGAGAATTATTTAACATAGGAGAATATTATGGCGACCCCACCATCTGGTGCATTCAAAGTTGAAAAAGGACCTGGATTTGCAATGTTTGAGCCCGCTCTAAGAAATAAAGAAGCAATGGGAGGATTTGTTGGGCAGACTTTAACTGATGAACAATTTCAGAAATTTAAAAACGATTTCATGACAAGTTATGAAAGCGTTACTAAGCCATTTGAAGCCGGCGTTAATAGAAGAATTAACAAAAAAGTTAAGAAAATTCACGAAGAAAAAGCAAAAGCCTCAACAACATCTGGAGCTGGCACCGGAGCAGGGATGCCGCCATCCAGTTCTTCTTCAAGCTCATCATCGTCATCTTCTTCAACAACCCCAATGCCATCAGCATCAGAAGCAAGAAATATGCTTTCGCTTATCGAATTAGAACAAGCCCGCAGAGCAGGTGCTCCTGACCAAGATCTAGGCATGATTACTACACAAATAGAAATTACAAAATCACATATTGAAATGGGACGTGAAGTAGAAAAACTTCGGCCACTTATAGAAACTATAGACCCAGAAGTTAACGATGCAGAAATGGACAAAGCATTTACTGAGAAATGTTTGAATCCAGACTGTGAAACCCCACCACTACTGACGTATCAAAAATGTGGACGATGTTATAAGGCTACTTATTGCGATCGAGAATGCCAGAAGGCACATTGGCCTATGCACAAGCCTGTGTGCGTCGCCCACCCCAAAAGAGAGGCTAAGTAAGACCCAACAATAACCGAAAATGGACAAATGGACATGGACGGTAGTGGACTGTAATGGACGATAATGGACGATAATGGACAAGAACGCATCCACAGCTGTCCATTATGGTCCATTACAGTCCACTACCGTCCATTACTGTCCACTACCGTCCATTACTGTCCATGTCCATTTGCTTTTCCTAACTTGAGGCGAATACCAAAAAGGCCATCCATACCACCATCTGAAGGCATACTCTGAAACGGTTCGCCCATAACTTCCAAACCATATGTCTTCATGAAATGCGCTACCTGCTCTTCATTTTCCTCTTTCAATATGCTGCAAGTCACAAAAACAATCGTCCCTGTCGGTTTCAGAAAACTCAGCGCTTTTTCAAAAATCATCCGCTGTTGCCCTACAAGACGCTGCAGCATCTCATCGCTAAAGCGCCACTTCATATCGGGATTCCGTCGCATCGTCCCCGTTCCTGTGCAAGGGGCATCCACAAGCACCCAATCCATCTTCTTTTTAAGCGTTTTTAACTGAGGAGATTCCGCTTGGACGATCTGAATGTTTTGAATTCCTGCACGTCGTAAACGAATCCTCGCTTCCTGTAAAGCCCGCTTTCTCACATCGTGAACATAAATCTGCCCTTTGCCTTGCATGTGAGGAGCAAACGCCAAAGTTTTTCCACCAGATCCAGAACAATAATCTAACACATGCTGCCCTGGCTCCGCTTGAACAAGGGTGCTCACTAGCTGACTTCCCTCGTCTTGAACTTCGAATAAACCTGCCTGAAATTCGGGGAGACAAAAGAAATTAGTTTTTTCTCGAAAAAGAATGCCGACAGATGAGTGTGCACAAGGCTCAACTGGAAAGCGATCTTTCCACAATTCGAGCAAAGCTTCCCGTGAGGTTTTCATCACATTTGCTCGTACTGTTGTAGGAGCAGCCTTATTGCTAATTAAACACAACTCACATGCGCGTGTTTCGCCATAATTTTTTACTAGGAGATCGAATAAGTTTTTGGGAAAGCTCATTCTGATATGCAATGGGATATCTACATTCTTTTGATGTTCGGCAAGATTGCCAGCTTGATAGACCGCAAACCTCTCGTCCCAGCCTGGAAATCCGCCGACATGGTCAAGCAACCCCTGCCATCTCACCATGCTGTAGGCTGTTTCAGCAATATAGCCTCTATCTTTGGATCCCAATGCTTTATGCGCGCGAAAATATCCACTAATAAAAAGATCAAGCGGTAATGATTGATCAGAGTATCCTGATAGTAAGGTTAATAAGTGATGTTCACGGTATGGAAGTTTTGTCATAATTACAAACTTTTCGTTTAATATTATCAGTATGTTTAATGGAAATCAATGAATTTTTGCTCTTTTTTCTTGAAGCGTCACCACTTATCTATTATTCTGTAAAAGGAGAGAAAAATGACTTATAGTTCCCTCTGCGTCTCTCCGCCTCCCCGTCTCTGCGTTAAATATTATAACGAATTTAACGCAGAGACGGGGAGGCGGAGAGACGCAGAGGGAATAATAAGTCATTAAAGCTACATTTTGCACGAACTTAAACCAATAGCCGAAAAATGAACTGTGTGATTTGCAAACAAAGAAATACGGAGCCTGGCTTTACAAGCATCACTTTAGAACGTGAAGGGATGTTACTTATTGTGAAGATGGTTCCTGCTGAAATTTGTTCGAATTGCGGCGAATCCTATGTGAATAGCGATGTCACTCGCGAACTTTTGAAGTTAGCAAATACTGCTCTTCGAGCTGGTGTTCAAGTCGAAATTTGCTCATTTAAAGCAGCATAAAGACTATACGAAGTTGTCTATCCTTCCAAGCTGTGAAATTTTCATTGCGAAGAATCCCCCTTATCCTATAAAAAAAATTATATTAACCAACCTTTATAGGAGAGAACACATGGCTTCATTTGCTTTTTTAGTGGGAAGAATACTCATCAGTATCATCTTTATTTTGTCTGGCCTCGGAAAATTCGTCGAATTCAATGCCAACTTGCAATTCATGGCTGCAAAAGGGATGACAATGGCCCCATTTTTCCTAACTGTTGCTGCAATCATTGAAATTGTCGGAGGCCTCTCAATTCTTCTTGGCTTTTTTGCCCGCTGGGGAGCTGCTTTGCTCATTCTTTATTTGATCCCTGTAACAGGCATCTTCCACGACTTCTGGATGGCAAGTGATCCATTGGTCAGACAAATGGAAATGATAGATTTCTTGAAAAATCTCGCCATCATTGGCGGTCTATGCTATGTACTAGCAGTTGGTGCAGGGAAATGGTGTTTAGATTCCTGCTGCGGATACTGCCATCACCAACATGGTGAGAAAAAATAAAGGGTAAAATAATACTCTATTAGCAATAATGGAGACATGATTCCTAGATTTCAAATCGTTCTCGCCATTCTCTCTTGGCTGATTGTCAGCTTTGGACAACCCGCCATGAGTGAATGGCTTGGACTTATCGCCGCAAGTTGCGGTTATGCCATTTTCTGCCGCGTTCTTCTCTGCCACAGCAGTCGAAAAGCTCGCTTTTTTATTGGAACTCTCTGGTTCGCTTCCGTCCAACTCGTCCAACTCTACTGGCTAATCTCACACCCTTATCTCTATATTTATGCCGTTTATGTCCTCCTAGCGATCCTTTTTGGGCTCCAATTTGGATTCCTTTCGATCTTTATCACTCCAAAAAATCTGTCGCGATATTCCTCGATTATAAGCATTGCAGCCGCCTGGACTTTATTAGAATGGAGCCGTCTCTATTACTTTTCAGGCTTTTCCTGGAATCCTACCGGTCTTGCATTGACAGGCAATTTATATAGTCTTCAATTTGCTTCTTTTGCCGGAATATATGGGCTCACTTTTTGGGTTATTTTTATCAATTTATCGTGTTTAAAAGCATGGGTAGAAGGCTTTAAATCCTCTCAGACTATTCTGTGGATCAGCCTATGCCTCACACCCTATTTATACGGCCTAATTCAAATTGAATCTCACGCAACCTCATTCAAAGACGATCCAAACCGGCTGCAGATTGTCCTGTTGCATACCCATTTCCTCACTACTGAGGATAATTCCTATTTAGATAAAAGAAATACCATCTCCCATGTGATGGATCAATGGGGGCAGTTGCTAGAACCTCTAAAACAGCATCAAGGCTCCAAGCTAGATCTCATTGTTCTTCCTGAGTATGTCGTGCTATGCGGAACGTACTCTTGCGTCTTCCCTTACGAAAAAGTGACACAGCTCTTTCAAGATAAATTCGGTCCCAACATCACCGCCGCATTTCCTCCCCATTCCCCCGTTTTTTCGCGAGCGATCTACAGTAACGAAGGGACCCCTGTTTATTTTGTGAATAATGCCTTTTTGGGACAAACCCTTTCAAACCACTTCAATGCGGGCGTTCTGATCGGGTTGGAGGATGCTGAAGACAACCAGGAAGGAGTGAGAGAATACTATAGCACAGCACAATACTTCCAGCCCTATCGATATGATACGATCCCACACCGTTACGACAAGCGGATTCTACTGCCTTTGGGTGAGTATATTCCATTCTCCTGGTGTCGCTCCCTTGCAGCCAATTACGGGGTATTAGGCTCTTTCACCCAAGGCAAAGAGGCAAAAGTTTTTACAGCAAATAGAACGCCCTTTAGCGTATCAATATGTTACGAAGAAACTTTTGGGGAACTCATGCTGGAAGGGAGGCAAAAAGGGGCAGAACTTCTTGTGAATATGACAAGCGATGTGTGGTATCCTTATTCGTTATTGGCCTACCAGCATTTCACCCATGCCAAAGTACGCACAGTGGAAGCAGGGATCCCTTTAATTCGAGCCTCAAATGTTGGGATTAGCGGAGCGGTGGATAGTTTTGGAAGGGAAATTCGTCTTGAGCAAGAGTCTTCCGACGAAGGGGATCATCGAGCATTGAAAGTTGAAGTGCCTTTGTACCATTACCAAACGCCATATACCCTCTTCGGCGACAAATTCATTGTTGTAGCCTGCATATTCGCCATCTGTTTCAACGTTATCTTACAACAGAGATCACAGAGAGAAATGGAGAAAATTGGTGAGAAGACTTCTTAATTTATCTCTAATAACCAAGAATCTTCTTCAAATTACTCCATTTCTCT
>JABDBC010000074.1 GCA_013288825.1 Chlamydiota bacterium | reverse complement strand
CAAGAGGATGCTTTCTATCCTTCTTATCCTGCCGCTTGCGATCCTCCATATCCTGTCACTTTTCTTCTTAGAGTTTGCCTTCTCAAGTCTGCTGCTCCCCCTTTGCGTCTCTGCACCTTCGCGTCTTTGCGTTTAATTTGTCTCAATTTGTCTCAATTTGTTCAATTTGTTTTTGACAGACACAAAGTTGTACTTGCGCTGTTGTCTGTGCTTCTGGTATTGTTTCTGGAGATACTTAGTTCATTTGTAGTAACAACCAATGGGATTCAGAACGTCATGGAAAAACCAAAACGCTGGCAGTTGTACCTAATTCTTGCAGTCATCTTGTTGACCCTTTACAACATCATGCCCACAATTTTTTATTATACCAAGCCTCTCAGTTCCCCTATTGACATCAAGCAAGCTCAGCATATTGCTCAAGAGATTGTAGGACGCGTCAATGACCTCGAAGACAACTCTAAAGAGTGGTTGGCTTCTTTTAATAAAATGCTCGGTATAAAAGCCACCAGCATTGAGATCGAACCCAATGACGCTGGACTTATCGCAGTCACATTTCAAAATCCCCACGATGCTGAAATCTTCAAAAGATTCCTTCCAAGAGCTGGAAACCTGATCTCTTTTCTACCGGCTCAGCTGGAGCTTTATCCTGAGAACGTTAATGGTTCCAATACCGTTCTTGTGACAAGGTTAGTGGATGTCCATTTGGCTCCTGATGAAATCCACAAGCTTTTCCATTTTGCACCTAAAAATGAAGCGGGCAAAGCATCACCGCTATATCGTCAGGTCACTTACGATCGAGCAACGCAAGTGGCTATAGGCTTTGCAGGACCAAGCAAGACAGCATTGCAACTGGTCGCTCTCTCCGAAAACAGTGCCGATCCCCAATTTGACCCCATGGTCATTGCTCTTGCCAAAGAGATCAATGATGTTGAAAGCATCCTGAAAGACACTCCAATTGCGAAGCGCTATTACCAAAGTTTTACTCAAGTCGATGTTCCAAATCCTGCCGATCTCGTTCAAAAGTTTTCAGCGCGTGCAGAAACTCTCAAATTATCTTTGACATCGCAAAAAGACCTCCTCATGCAGGAGCAAAAGAAGCTAAAAGAGAATGGGGAGCTCCTTGACATTCGCAAGGAACAGCAGATAACACAACTCAATGCCGATCGTCAAGCCCTTGACAACGCAATTAGTGCGATTAAGAAGAATATGTCCTCATTCAAGGCTAGCAACAAACCGTTGACAGTCTCTGCTATTATGGCCGATTTGGTCACTAATGGATCAAAAGTTGATGCAAAAAATAAACTGCAAGTACTCGACTTGAAAAATGGGAATCCTTTTGTCAAGTCGCTGATTATCGACTGGGAAAATGATAAAATTATCACGCAATTCTATCCCGATGTTGAAGCAATCCGCCAAGGTGAAAAACAAACTGAAACCGCTGCCTTCCTTAAAGACAAACTCAATCAGTTGATCATCAACAACATTGCCCAAGTTTCTCGCTCCTCAGATGAATCGATTACCCCTTATGAAGAGACTTTTGCGATCACATTGAATACCCTCCCAAATACCCAAAGCCTTCTAACTTTTGACTTAGGATATTTAGCGAATAAGCGCAGCACGCAATTAATGACCCAGCTGCAGCAGGGATGGACTCCACAACAAAAAGACCTCTCCCACGAAGCCTACCCAGTCCTCTCTTACGACACCTTTAAAGGTTTGTCCCCAGAAGAACAGCGTCTTGGATTGGTCGTTTATGCTCCGGCAATGTATTCTGAAGACCCCCCAATGGGCTTCCGCACGGGTTCTATTTATGTGATAGCTCGAAATCTCGATGCGGTTCTCCAAAAATATCGGGCAGCCTCTAATAGCCCTGAAGCTCAAGCTGCTATTTCAGAGATCAATCAACTAGTCTCTCTTCTTCAACAAGAAGGGTTCATTGGATATCCTGGAACAGCCTTCGGTGTAGATCCCTCCTATAAGAAAGACTACATCTTTGAGCTCGACGACTATTACAGCACTTTATTAAAAGCAACGCGCGAAGATTTTATCGTTAAAGGAAGCAAGCGCAGTGCCGTTCTTGACCTTGCCGACTACGAACAGCGTCTATTAACCGAAAATCGGATCGACGACAGAATTCAAGAAGACCTCTTAAAATGGGTTGAAGAATACAATATTTCTAAAGTCGATATGAGTGCGGTCAACAAATATTTGGTCCCAGCACCGACAAGAAATCCCTACTGGCAAAATTTCAAACTGAGCTTTAAGAAATACTTCCGCGGTGATGATCGCAAAGTCTTGAAATGGGGCTTGGACCTTTCTGGTGGTAAAACAGTGCGTATTGGTTTGCGAGATCGCAATAATCGTCCTATCACCAATCCAGATGATTTGCGCCAAGCTGTTAACGAGCTCTATACTCGTGTGAACAACATGGGCGTTTCCGAGCGTACGATCCATATCGAAAATAACAACATCATCCTCGACTTCCCTGGATCGCAAAACTTCTCCGCTGCAGAATTGATCAAAGCCTCTGCAATGTATTTCCATATCGTCAATGAAAAATTTACGACAGGGAATCCTGAGTTGCGCGATGCGGTCAAAATCTTTATGCAAAACGTCTGGAATGAAGCTGTAGTGACTAATCGCAAAGATATTGAAAGCATCAATGCAATCGCGTGGCAGCATCTCGGAGGCGACAACAGTGATCCAGTTGCGATGCGGCCGATTAGCGAAGAAGCCAAAACTCTCTTTAATAATGGTTTGCGATTGGCAAATCCAAAAACTCATAACGTCGATCACAGCTTCGATGATACTCTTTCGAGAGTCGCTGTCATGAGAGGGGAAGATCATGCGGAATGGGCGGGGCAATCCAACCCACTGCTTATCGTTTTCAATAATTATGCTCTTGAAGGGGCTAGCCTCAGCGATGTTCAAGTGGGATATGATCCTTCTCAAGGCAATATGTTGACGTTTACTGTAAAACGCTCCTACGAAGGTCAAGGGGGCGGAAGTCCTCGCGATGATTTCTTTGCATGGACCTCACAATACTCTGAAGATAAAATCGCAGGTACTTTGAAAGAGGCTTATTCGCAAGGACGCGGATGGCGCATGGCTGTTGTCCTCAACGATCAAATCATCAGTTCTCCTGTACTTCGAGCTGCTTTGCGCGATGGAGGAACTATAAGCGGCCACTTCTCTCAACGTGAAGTGAACCGTTTAGCTGCCGACTTGAAAGCGGGTTCTCTTAGCTTTACACCACGCATCCTCTCGGAAGAAAATGTTAGCCCAGAGCTTGGTAAAGAGGAAAGAATGCAGGGGATTATGGCTTCTGTTGTGGCGATCATTTTAGTCGTTGCTGCGATGGTTGGATATTACCACTTTGCCGGTGTTGTAGCTTCGTGTGCCGTTTTATTTAATATCTTGATTATGTGGGGCGTTCTCCAAAACCTCGGAGCTGTCCTTACTCTTCCAGGGATCGCTGGTATTGTGTTGGCAATCGGGATGGCCGTGGATGCCAACGTATTGGTTTTTGAGCGTATCCGTGAAGAATTTAGCGTATCAGGTAGAATTGGCTCAGCCATTCAAGCAGGATATCGCAAGGCCTTTAGCGCGATTGTCGACTCGAATATAACGACGATTATCGCAGCCTTCATCCTCATACAATTTGACTCAGGCCCAATCAAAGGGTTTGCAGTTACATTGATTATCGGGATCCTCTCTTCGATGTTCACAGCACTCTTTATGACTCGTTACTTCTTTGCAAAGTGGGTCCAAGATCCGAATCATAAGTCGCTGTCGATGTCCCAATTCTTTGGACGCACCCATTTTGACTTCCTCAAACAGGCTAAGTCTGCAATTATCATCTCGTTAGTGTTGATTGTAATTGGAAGCTACTTCTTTGCAATACAGCGCAAAACGATGTTTGGAATGGATTTCACTGGAGGCTATTCCCTTGGGATTGAACTCGTAGAGAAGCCCGGCGAAGCCTCATATCGCGAGGCTGCTGCTGAAGCATTACTCGCTCATGGCGCCACAACGAACGATTTCCAAATCCGCGAATTGAGCAAACCTAATCACTTGCGCATTCAACTTGCGGAAGGGATGGAGGAAAAAGGGCACCCCTTCTATCAACTGCCTGAGGCATTGAAAGAGGGCAAATTCGAATATGAATATCAGAAGAATCCCCGCATCAATTGGGTAGTTCAAGCTCTCCACGATGGGGGATTACAGATTGTTCCCTCACAGCTTCCTAATTTGGAATCCAGCTGGACATTAATCAGTGGTCAACTTTCTGATACAATGAGAAACAATGCTATTATCGCTTTGGTTGTGGCTCTTGTAAGCATTTTGATCTACATCACCTTCAGATTTGAGTTCAAGTATGCGATGTCTGCTGTCATTGGATTGGTTCACGATGTAGTCATTACCCTTGGATTGTTGGCAATACTCCACCGTTTGGGACTTGCCGTACAGATCGACCTGCAAGTGATCGGCGCGATCATGACGATCATTGGATATTCATTGAATGATACGATTATTGTTTTCGACCGCGTGAGAGAAGATCTGCATATCATGCGTAAAATGTCGTACCCTGAGATCATTAACCATGCATTGAATGTGACCCTTAGCCGAACTGTCATGACTTCTGGTACAACCTTGCTAGTGTTGATGGCTCTGGTTGTGCTGGGTGGGAAATCGATCTTTGCATTCTCGTTGGTCATGACTATTGGGGTGCTAGTAGGAACATTCTCTTCATTGTTTATAGCAGCTCCAATGTTGTTGTACTTCCACAACAGAGAAGTCGCCCAAAAGGCATTGCTAAAACAAGCGTAGAGCGCACACGGGCACGAAAAATTGCGCCGGGGATCCCATGCGCACTTGGGACAGTTCTTCATGCTTTAACACAGGCCACGCACACGGGCACGAAAAATTGCGCCGGGGACGGTTCTCACATAACGGCGAAGCTTTTAACACAGGCCTCATAAAAAGACTGTTATATTCATAAGTTGGCCTGTGTTAGAAGCGATGCCGTTATGAAGAACTGTCCCATGCGCACTTGGGACAGTTCTTCATGCCAGCCTAACGTTTTAACACAGGCCAAGCGTGACAAACAAAAGGCTTTTTCTGTGGCCTGTGTTAAAAGTTATGCTGTCATGCGAGAACCGTCCCCGCGCGCCATTTTCGTGCCCGTGCCCGACAAATTTTTCACCTTTAGTTGATAACCTATGGATTCTTCTGATCTGCCTCTTCCTTTTATTCCTTACGGATGCCAATCAATCGATGCCTCCGATCTCCAAGCGGTTTCTGAAGCCCTTACATTAAGTCACATTACTCGCGGCCCAACCGTCGAAGCCTTCGAACACGCCATAGCCCAATACTGCGGCGTCGCCTATGCCGTCGCCATGAATAGCGGCTCTACTGCCCTAAATGCTGCTTATCATGCCGCCCAAACAGGACCTTACGATCGAATCATCTCCACTCCTATTTCCTTTGTCGCAAGCATCAACGGCGGGACCCGCTACGGAGCCACCCCAGTCTTTGTCGATATCGATCGCAATACGGGCCAGTTTGATTTGGACCAAGTGGGCGTTTACCTCAAAGAAGAGAAATTATCCCGCGGTAAAAATATAATAACTGCTGTCCATCTCGCAGGCATCCCTGTCGATATGCAAAAATTGGATAGCCTAATATGCGATCCTAATGCCATTGTCATCGAAGATGCTGCACACGCTATTGGAAGTCGTTACAAAGATGGACAAATGGTCGGATGCTGCGCCTGGAGCCATATGACCGTTTTTAGCTTTCATCCGGTAAAAACAATAACAACCGGAGAAGGGGGAATGGTTCTGACAAATGACCCCGAACTGTATCGTCGTTTGCTGCTATTCCGCAACAATGGGATAGAAAGGGCGCCTGAACGTTTTGAAGGAGATTCTGCTGACCGCTATTTAGGATACTACGAAGTCACGGATGCCACTGGCAATTATAACTTCACCGAATTTCAAGCTGCTTTAGGTCTCTCGCAATTGAAACGAATAGATCACTTCATTCAGAAAAGACGAGACCTGATGGGATATTATCGGCAGCTTTTGCAGGATATGGAACATATAAAGCTTTTCAATGGTGATATGGACCACCTTGTGGCTTTTCACATATGCGTCATTCAAATAGATTTCGAAAAGTATGGGATCACCCGAGCTGAAGTCATTGAAGCCCTTACAGCACGCGGAATTGGGACGCAGGTGCATTATATCCCTATTTATAGGCATCCCTCTTTTAAGAAAGTTTGTGGGGATATTAGCGAGTATTTTCCAAGAACAGAAAAGTATTTCGCAGAAGCCCTGACCTTGCCGTTGTATGCTGATTTGCAAAAAAGTGATGTTGATAGGGTTGTGGCTACACTTCAAGTGGTGTTAAATGAGGGAAAAAGACACAAACATGGTCATGATCATAGTGTGAGCAAACCGGAAGGGCATCGCCGACCTACCAAACATATCCGGAAGAATCGGCGTTAGAGTTAGAGGTTGTTGCAGCGGTCTGACGCATAAAAGCCTCGGGCAATAATGGACATGGACGGTAATGGACGGTAATGGACGGTAGTGGACTGTAATGGACAATTCAGCATCGTCCATTACAGTCCCACTACGGTCCATTACCGTCCATGTCCATTATTGTCCGAGGCTTTTATGCGTCAGACCGCTGGCCTGATTAGGCCTCTTCCAGCGGTATTGGCGGTGCTTCATCATCGTCGTCATCATCAGAAGGTGGTAACGGTTCTGGCTTACTCACTCTACCTGCTCGATCTCTCACTCTGTTTAACTCCATTTCTACATGTTTTGTGCCAGCTATATCTCTTGTCATTTTTGCATCTGCGTCGGCTTTAGCTTGTTCCGGCGTCAGCGCTGCGGCAGGACTTGACGCAAGTGGTAAGTTAGCTTTCCTTTCCCTATAGTAGTCATGTCTTTCCGACATTATGTTCCGTCCGGGAATGCTTTTGATCATGTAACCATACCGCTCTAAAAGTTTTGTTTCGATATCAATAGCCTTTTTAACGTCCAAAGAGTTTATATGGCTCCCCGCCCTTCGATGTCTTTGGTATAGCTTATAGGTATATGGATCGTATTTCAGATTGTCGATATACTGATAGTGTTGCGAAACCTCACCCTTCTTGGCCTTCGAGTATATTTCTCTGAGAGCAGCAGTATTCTTCACATAAGCCTCTGTTAATTCTTTGACAAACCGTTCATATTTTTCGTATTCTTCCCCGCCAGTCTTGAACAATTCTTGAAGCTCTCGAGATGCTTCGAGCTCAGTGTGTTTATAGTTTCTCTCTGCGTCCCCTTCGTATATGTTTGCCTTCATTCCTGAAAATGCCAAATAACTAACTAAGAACGAACCTGGGAGCGCCAACATAGGTATTGCTAAACTCCCTAGGCCAGTAAATGACAATGCATAAGCCGCCGCTCCTAATAATGCTGCTCCAACTGCAGGCCAGGCAAAGGCTACAATTAAGATTACCACTGCAATAACCAAAAGTGCAGCAAGACACATCAACGCTTTTTTGGCAAATTTCCCCTTTTCCGTGGTAGCGAAGATTTTAAGTTTATCCCTGACACTTAGAGTTTTGAGTGATTCGACTTCTTTCTTTAACTCTTTTTCTCTTGGTGTTTCGGCAGCAGGGCTACCGCCTATCTGTTTAAGCTCCACTTCTAAGTTTTCATCTGCTCCTTCTTCCTCGACTTTTCCATCTCCATCACCCATCCTCTTTAGCTCAAGCTCAAGATTATTAAGAGTTCTAGTCATTTCTTCAACTGGTAGAGGTGCTGCAACATGAGGAGGAAGATCGGCGTGACTACCAGATAATTCTATTCGGGAACCTGACTCTGAAGCTAGTTTTCTCTTAACGTCACTTTCGCCAGATATAATGGCGCGGGGTCGGGAATCAGAAGGGCTACCCACGCGGCCCAAATGACCCGCCATGGCTGTAGCACTAAACAATTCGCCTACAGGGCCAGCAACTGTCCTTGCACTTGATCCCTCTGCTGCACTCGCAGTAAAGGGCATTCCAACGACAGTTGGTGTAGTTACAGGAGCAGCATCGGAACCGTCAGCAGGAGCCGCGCCTGCACCAGATGGTGGAGTAGAACGTACTGCACGTAAAAGATCTGCGCCTAAAAAGGGGGCTGGATCTGGAACGGGTATACCTGGTATGCCTGAAGACATAAATAACTCTCCGAATTATATATTAAATTGATTCGCTACTAATTAAAGTATAACATTTCCATATTAAAAAAGAAATATTTTAATTATTTTTTGTTATTATTTATTTTTATGTGTTTTATATTGATTTAATTTCAAGGATTAAAGATAATCTCCACATAATAGATCTCTAGAGGAGGGTAGGCGGATGGCTAAACTACTGTTTGAACATAATAATGAAGAAGTTGAATTACCTGAGGATTCCCCAATAGCTGAGGCATGTGAAGAAGCGGGGGTTCCGTTTGCATGCACAGAAGGGGTATGCGGAACATGTGTGATTCAAATTAAGTCGGGTAAGGAGAATCTTTCTGAGCCAACACAAGAGGAAAAGGATTTCCTGGGCGATGGCACTTTGGATGAGCGGTTGGCATGTCAGTGCAAAATAAGAAATGGAAGTGTTAAAATAGCATTTTAAAGACATTTTAAGGATAGAACATAGAGAGGTTAGGGTATGACAGATACAGAAAAAAAATCGTGTTGTTCATCGAAACAATCATGTTCCTCAAAGCAGCCAGAGCAAGCACCTGCAGCTAAAGGAACAAAAGTCCATCGCAAAATGACGATTGAAGACATTTTGAAGATGTTTCCTCAGAAGGCGCAGCGTCTTCAGCAGGAGATCACAAATGCCGGCTTACATTGCGTAGGTTGCCACGCGGCGACATATGAGACGTTAGAGGTCGGAATGATGAGCCATGGCTTCCAAAATGAAGCTATTGATCGTTTGGTAGATCGTTTGAATAGCTTACTCGAAGAAGAAAACGATATCACTACAATCACATTAACAGCACGTGCTGCAGCGAAATACCAGCAGATCCTTCAAGATGAAGGAAAGCACGGCTGGGGTATGCGTTTTGAAGAAAGAATGGCGGGGTGTAACGGTTTTGAATACGCTTTGGATTATTCTGAAAAGGCTGACAAAGACGACGATATATTTGAGTGTTTCGGAGTACAGATCCATGTTAAGAAAGCGATGCTTTCGAGGCTATTGGGCTCCACGATTGATTTTATCGATGGGGTGCGTGGTTCTGGTTTTAAGATTTCGAATCCTAATGTGAAATCCTCCTGTGGATGCGGCACCTCGCATAATTATTAAGCGAAAGGGAACGCGCGGGGACGGTTCTCACGCGCAGACAAGACCATGCAAGAGCCGTCGCAAGGGCTAAGCGGGGGGGACGGTTCTCGCATAACGCCATCGCTCTTAACACAGGCCACATCAAAAGTCTTTTGTTTTCATAGACTGGCCTGTGTTGAAGAGATGGCGTTATGCAGAACTGTCCCATGCGCGAAGAGAACGGTAAAGACGTTGCACATTTTAACACAGGCCACATAAAAAAAGGTCAGAATCATGAATTTGATTCTGACCTTTTATTTTGGTTTGTTGTATTTATTGATAATAATTAGTGCGGGGCTTCAACTCGACCTCCGCCACCGCCGCCGTGATCGCCATGACCGCTTAGTAGTAGAGAGCCAAGACTTTTAAGAGTAATTCTATTTGGGTCAAGTGCAGGTGTCTCTGTAGCTCTTAGCACTTCATTTTCTGCACCTAGCATTGCTTCTACAGTATCATATTTTTTTCTCTCCAATTCGTTTACTGCGCGCATTATTTTGATCTCTCGATCCGATAATATAGATTTTTCGAATATATATTTTTCGTTTTCTGGCCATATCTTTGCAATTACCTCGGCTTCTGCTGGAAAATTTTCTTTTATAAAATTAGCAAAACGAGTGCCGGCTGGGCTGTTATTTAACTTCACTAAGAATTCATTAGCTATATTAGGTAGAATAATAGCTGGTAGTGGTGCATGACATTTGGTGTCTAAACCTAAACCTATGGACATAAAACTCCTCATTTTTTATTGTTAATTTTTTTTATTACGGAAATCGTGTTGTTATAAAATAATTGTATTGTTTTATAAACATTTTACATATTTATATTAAAATAAATCAGCTGTTTTTTTTGTTTAATACTAATTTTTTATCCAAAAAGGTCAGAGCTTTGAACCCTGACCTTTTTATTTAACTATACAATTTTTAGTGAGCACCTTCAACACGTCCGCCGCCGTGGCCTCCATCGCCTCCATCATTTCCGTTTATAATACCCTGTAGATATTCGCGTAGAGCCGAATCGGTAATACCATCGGCCAATATATTAGCCATTGTTCCTTTTAATGGTTCTGAGAGATCTGTTGTTATATCAAAGGGCTTCTTAGGTATAATTTCAATTTTACTTGAAAATGCATTCTTCAATAAATTAATGACAACATTTGCAATCGGGCTCGTGGTCATTATCACCTTAGAATCAGAGTATTGAATTATTACTAGTGCTAGAAAATCCAATTTTCATAAAAATCCTTGTTTAAAATTGTTAGTAAAGTTTTAAATGTTAATTTACATAATAAATTCAAAATTGTGCTATGCGCTAATTGAGTAATTTTATTCATTATATATAATGATAGAAAATTACTCAATTATTATTTAGTTTTATCCTAAGATCATTGTGGAATTCCACCTTTGTGGCCCCCAGTGCCGTTCCGTATGGCATGTATAAAAAAGTCGATTTCAGCTTGAGGTATTTCTTGTTCAAATGCTGTATGAGTTGATAAAGGAGCAGGAGCGGCTTCTCCTCTTAACTGGGGACTTGTTGGAGAGATTGTTGGGGGGATTACAACTGGTGCCTTTATGGGAAGGGGAATTGAGCCTGGAATCACTTTTTGTTCATCAGCAATTGGTGTATGAGTAGGTTGTCTAATATGCATAAAACTCCTTATTATTTTGATTTGTTTAAACTAGTATTTATTAATATGTTGTCTATTATGTGATTTTATAATTAACTTATAAGTTTAATTTTATAATACAATTAAATTAATAATCAATAATTTTCTTTAATTAATGTTTAAAAATAGAAAAATTAGA
>JABDBC010000073.1 GCA_013288825.1 Chlamydiota bacterium | reverse complement strand
GTTTTCAAAGTCTATTATATGTTGCACAGACCCTCCGGGCTGTTTTCAAAGTTTATTATATGTTGCACAGACCCTCCGGGCTGTTTTCAAAGTCTATTATATGCTGCACAGACCCTCCGGGCTGTTTTCAAAGTCTATTATGTGCTGCACAGACCCTCCGGGCTGTTTTCAAAGTCTATTATATGCTGTGCTGCAAATGCCAAGGCGGTTCAGCAAACAAAATATGTTGCCAACAGCCCGGAGGGTCTGTTCATGTAATAGCCCAGGCTGAAGCTCCCCGGAGGGGTAAGCGAAGCCTGGGTAACTACCAACCTATAAACACCGTCCCGGAGGGCCGGCACAAACCAATAGCTTGGCTGATGATTTAGCACTTCTGCAATTACCTCATTATGTCCTTTACGTTCGTTATGACAGGGGTGTTTTTGTGCTTTGTTTGATCCAATCGAGGTATTGGACATTGCCATCCACAATATGAACATAGGTTATTTCCGGAACTTCATACGTAGAATTTTTTAAGATAATTTCTTTGATTTTTTCATAGTGGTCGATGACAGTCTTGAGAGTCACTTTGCTTTCTTGAGCTGTTTCGATCTGGTTGTTCCAGAGATAGACTGATTCGATCCAGGGGATAATTTGAGCGCAAGCAACATAGTGTTCTTGGACTAGATAGCGGGCCACTTTTCTGGCTTCATCGATTGTTCCACTTGTCCAAGAGATTTCAATATATTTTGTTTGTTGAATTGTTATTTGTTCAGCCATTGTTTGTGCTCCGTTTAATTATTCATAAAGGCGAGGTTTGGCAAACGCAAATCAATGAAAAGAGGCTGATGAGTCATTACTGCTGTCGTTGATGCCGGGAAATCCTCCTTTACCAAATGCTCTTGTATTCTGTGATAGTTTGCAATTCCTTGTTTATACTCTTCTGTCGATAAGCGCAAGATTCTTGGAAAAAGATGGGTGGCAATTTTCCCTTTTTCTTCTCGGGTGATTAATTCCTCTAATATCACGATAATCTGCCGCTGGCCACAGCTTGGGGCATATGCAGAAGCAACATCAATCCGCTTGATGACTGTGGTTACAGGGCTAGATGTCGCAAGATGCTCTAAAACCTCCAACGCCAATGCTACATTTTTGCCTTTGATGGGAATTCCCCATGCATGATCATTTTCAGAACTGGCTTCTCCATTTGCCAGTCCTAGATGGACTTCAGGCAACTTTTTAGGGGTAAAAAAAGGATAAACAGGAAATGGGACCCCTTCGAGATCTATTGCGGCATTATCATAATCGATGAGATATGCTATTGGATAGCGCATTTGGTAATCGATATAGACTATTCCAGGGCGTACTTTTTTTACGACGGCTTCCTTTATCAATGGGCTTGTTTTCAGCTTGCGTTGAGCTTCTTTACAGCTGAATTTATATAGGTTGGTGGGGCGATTGAGAGAGAGGTCGAGAAGCTCGGCAAGATACACGGTATTCAAAGCTTCTTTGTTAGTAGTCGTCTGAATGATTCCCACAACTCTGTAGGCATCATCCTGCATGTGCATTTCTTTGACATGCCGAAAATAAATCAAGCTCAGAGCAGCAGATCCTGAAATGAGCAAGATAGAGAATATAATCCAGCTCAGGGCTTGTTTGAGGGGAATTTTTTGATCATATTTTTCAGTCATAACAATTTATACTAGCCTCTAACTATTCTGTAGGGCACTAACAAGTTCTTGACTCAGCTTTGTGATATCTCCAGCTCCTAATGTGACGACAACATCATTTGGTTTAAGATAAGTTGGAAGGAATGCTAATAATTCTTTACGAGGGACATAATGAAGATTCTTAGTTGTTTCTGCAATTTCCGAAACTATCTTTTCATGAGTGATTCCTGGAATGGCTGGCTCCCCTGCAGAGTAGATATCGGTGATGATCGTGCTGTCGGCGGATTCAAAAATCGAGCGATATTCTCCTAAACAATCGCGAGTCCTGGTATAGCGGTGGGGTTGAAAAATTGCAACAAGCCTCTTTGTGCCAATAGCGTTTCGGATCCCTTTGAGGGTGGTTTCTATTTCGACCGGATGGTGTGCATAATCATCTAGGATTAATATTTCACGAGGGTTACCTTTAACTTCGCAACGGCGTTTGACTCCTTTAAAGGACGTGAAGGATTCTCGCACAGTGGGTTCTGAAAGACCTGCTACGATGGCAGTGCCAAAGACTGCTGCTGCATTTAAGACATTGTGATTTCCGGTCATGGGAACTTCAACGTTGTAATATAGTCGTCCAGAAAAGTGTATATCAAACATTAAGCGCCATTGAAATTGACGTGGATTGCTAATGCGAAGTTGGCATTTATCGTTAAAGCCATAGGAGATTCCTGGGAGATCCAATTTCTGCAATCGTGGGTCATCGCCACACCAGAGGAGCTTTTCTTTGCAGATGACTTTGTCAGCAAACTGTTTAAACGACTCAATTAATGCTTCTTCGGTGTGAAAAAAGTTCATATGATCGAGATCGATATTGGTGATGATGGCGCTATAGGGCTCATATTTTAAGAATGTTCCATCGCTTTCATCGGCTTCTGCAACAAAGTAGTCGCCGACGCCATATGCTGCATTTGCATTAAATTGTTTGATGATGCCTCCCACGGCAAATCCTGGGTTTAATCCAGCGAAAAATAGTGTATGGGCTAGCAGGGACGAGGTCGTTGTTTTACCATGGGTTCCGGCGACTGCTAAGGTTTTATGCCCTTTCATTAAATCCATCAACAGATCTGAACGATGTAATAGCTGACAATTAAGGTGTTGGGCTTGCAGATATTCGGGATTGTCTGGTTTGATATCTGTACTGTAGACAATAGTCGCCTTTTGTGAGATGTGTGAGGCTGAGTGGCCCAAATGCACTTTGGCGCCCGCTTGGATCAATCCTTCTGTGACATAGTTTGAAGTGATATCGCTTCCCGACACACTATCACCGCGAGCTAAAAGGATTCGAGCTAAGCCGCTCATGCCGATCCCGCCAATACCAATGAAATGATAACATGCACGACTCATCTTAAGCCTCCAACATTTCAATAACTATTTCTGATAATTCTTTAGATTTAAAGTCTCTTTTGTATATCTCCATTGATTCTCTCATTGTTTTGAGTTGGAGACAATCATCCTTCACGAGATCAGAAATGACTTTTGCTAGCCGGTCACCGTCTAAATCTCTTTCTCGGTGCATCAGGGCCCCTTTTACGTTCTCTACCATAAAATTTGCATTACTTTCTTGATGGTTATCCATTGCGTGGGGATACGGAATTAAGATTCCAGGGACTTCATATTCCAATTCCTCCGCGACTGTGCCGGCTCCTGAGCGGGAAATCATCAAATCTGCTATCTGCCAGGCAAGATCCATCCGCGATTCAAAGTCCTTCACAACAGCTGAAATCCCATTCTGCATGTAAATTTCACGGATTTGCTGCTCTGATCGTTGATTCCCAGTAAAATGCAATACCTGTAACTCTCGCTTAATCACGTCTGATAATCGCAATATTGCTGAGGAGGACAGCTTATTAATAGCATCGGCTCCTTGGGATCCCCCGAAGACAAGTAGAGTGATTTTTCCGGAATGTAATTGGAAGTAATCGAGAGCAACTTGAATGGGAAGGGCATTTTTCTTGTATCCGGAGCGGAGGGGGATGGATGCCACAACAGAAGGGCCTTTGAGGGCTTCGACGGTATCAGGAAAGTGGACTCCAGTGAGTTTGACGTAGCGCGACAGGTATTTGTTCACTCTGCCGGGAATGCGGTTAGCTTCATGCAGGATAATGGGGACTGATTCCAATTTAGCAGCGAGCAGAGTTGGGAGGGTGTGGTAGCTGCCAAAACCGATAATGAGATTGGGTGAGAAATCTTTGATGAGGCGGCGGCTTTGATGGATTCCATGGAGGATACGACCGATATTTCGGAGAGAGGTAATCGGTTTCAATGGGGAGAGGGAGCCGCAAGAGACATCTTGGAAAGGGAAAGCGGACTTTTCGAAGTATCGATTGTCACGGAGGCCACCCCCAATGAACATGAGATTGGTGGAGGGATTTTTTTCTTGGAGTTGCTTGGCGAGGGCCATAGCTGGGTAGATATGGCCTCCAGTGCCGCCAGCGGTAATAAGAATGTGAGATTTCATATGAGTAGCCTATGAGAGTTGAAGATCAGTAGCAGCATACTAAATTGAGAATTGAAATGCCAAAAAGTTTATAGCCTGATATGTTGAACTGGGATAGACGTTGTGCGCAAAGTAACAGGGATAAGCAGGCATGCGCATGCCTTTGCCTTTGATGATTATTATGGAGTAGACTGATGGAAGCAATTGAAGTTGGAGCGCACACAATAGGGCCCGACTCACCCCCATTTATTGTGGCTGAAATTTCGGCAAATCACAACCAATCCTTCGAGCGTGCGCTCAAGCTCATCGATGCCGCAAAAGCAGCAGGAGCCCATGCTGTCAAATTCCAAACATACACCCCAGATACCATCACGATCGATATTCAAGAAGGGGAATTCTTCATTTCTGATCCAAACAACCTCTGGAAAGGGAAATCGCTCTATCAGCTCTATCAAGAGGCCTATACCCCTTGGGAATGGCATGAAACCCTTTTTAAAAGATGCAAGGAGCAGAATCTCATTGCTTTTAGTACCCCATTCGATGCTACCGCTGTGGATCTTTTAGAATCGTTGGGGGTACCCTGCTATAAAATCGCTTCATTGGAAATCACCGATCTTCCTCTTATTAAAAAAGCAGCATCCACAGGCAAGCCCCTCTTCATTTCAACTGGGACAGCAACCCTTGAAGAGATCGACGAAGCTGTCACGGAAGCGCGATCTGCCGGATGCCGCCAGCTTATCCTGCTGAAGTGCACAAGTGCCTATCCCGCACCTGCTAATCAGATGAACTTGCGAACCCTCCCTCACCTATCAGACACATTTCACTCTTTGGTTGGGTTGTCGGATCACACATTAGGAATCGGAGCTGCGATTGCGAGTATTCCTTTGGGAGCTTGTCTGATCGAAAAACACTTCACACTAGCGCGGAGTGATGGTGGAGTCGACTCGGCCTTTTCTCTTGAACCCGCGGAATTTGCAGAGCTTGTATGCGAAACAAAACGGGCTTGGGAGGCAATTGGTTCAGTCCATTATGGACCTACCGCGGCTGAAAAGACATTACGTTCGCTCCGGCGGAGCCTATACTTTGTGAAAGATATAAAGGCAGGGGACAAAATTACTGAAGAGCACATCAGAGCAATACGACCTGGTAACGGACTACCCCCCAAAGAATACAGCAGGTTAATTGGCCGTTATGTGAATAGTGATATTAAGCGTGGCGAAGCAACACATTGGGATCAACTCAGGCCATTATGAAAGTGGAGATTTTTATACAAGCGCGGATGGGTTCCACACGCCTTCCAGGAAAGGTGATGAAGCCCATTATGGGAGAGCCCCTTCTTTATTATGTACTGAACCAAGTGCGTCAGGCTGATGAAGCAAGCGGCATTGCAGTGCTGACAACATTATCTCCTTTGGATGATGTGATTGTTGACTATTGCAAAAAGGAGAAGGTGCCATTCTTTCGTGGCTCTGAGGAAGATGTATTGGATCGATATTATCTAGCAGCCCTTGAAAGACGCCCGGACGCTATTGTGAGAATTACAGCAGACTGCCCTTTAGTTGACCCTGAAATCATAAATCAGATCATTTCTCTTTACAAGTTAGAATATCCTCTTTGGGATTTTGTCTCGAATTGTATTGCCAGAACATATCCAAGAGGGGAAGATGTGGAAGTGATTTCCTATGACTTATTGGAGAAGCTTGCGCGCGAAGCGAAAAGTCAAAGTGATCGGGAACATGTGACGCTTCTGGTGCATCGCAATCCGGAGTTATTTCGAATAAGAAGCGTTGTATCGGCGGAGTTTTTGGCTGATTATCGCTGGACTGTGGATACAGGGGAAGATTTCGAGTTGATCAAGTTGATATTGGAAGTGCTGGATGACAGGGATGTGGTGCATGTGGGGGACATTTTGGAAGTATTGGATGCTCACCCCGACTGGAACAAGATCAACGCGCATGTGATGCAGAAGACTTAAAATACTACAACATTTCAAGAATTTTTACCACAGAGAACACAGAGAGGAAGGAGAAGAAGAGAAGAAGAATTTAAAAGTTAAAAATGTGGTTATTGATTTAACTTCGTCCAAAAGGTAGCTTTGATGACTTATAATTCCCTCTGCGTCTCTGCGCCTCCCCGTCTCTGCGTTAAATTCGTTATAATAATTAACGCAGAGACGGGGAGGCGCAGAGACGCAGAGGGGGTTATAAGTCATCAAAGCTACCTTTGGACGAAGTTAAACCAATAGCTAAAAATCCCTTCGTCTTCTCCTTTATCTCTGTGATCTCTGTGGTAAAATCTTTTAGAGGTTGCTTACCTTAGATTGAGGCGCCTCCGAGGGCTTTGTAGAGTGCAACGTAGTCGAGCAACAAATCCACATGGCTTTGCAAGAGCGCTTCTTCCGTTGCCAAAAGGGAACGCTCTGCTACCAACACTTCCAAATAGCTCTTAAAACCACTGTGATATAACTCAGATGTTGTTTGATGTGCTTGAGAAGTTGACTGCTGCGCTGTTTGCAATGCACTCATCCGTTCGTTCTCATAGTGAAATGCTGCTATTGCGTTCTCAGCTTCCTCTAATGCTTCCAACACAGTTTTTTGGTACTGATACAAGGCCTGCTGCGCCTTGATTTTATTGAACTCTACGTCCTGTTTCAGCAGTCTGCTATTGAATATGGGGGCCAGCAATTGTGGACTCAGAAACCACACGCCATTTCCCTTAGTTAAATTGGCTCCAATTTCGCCGATAAATCCCGTGAGAGAAAAACGGGGGAAAAGCGCTGCTATTGCCCCCTCAATCCTTTCGCATGATGCCGCCACATCTTTTTCGGCTTTGCGTATATCAGGACGACGCCTCAGGAGTTCTGAAGGGTATCCTATGGGCTTATCATTAGGGAGAATGGGAAGTGGTGCACAGACACTAAGCTCGCAATACAAGTCTCCAGGATTGTGTCCCAGTAGGATTGAAAGGCGATGGATCGCTTTTTCGATGGCAAATTGGATTTGTGGTCGTTGTGCAAATAGCAAATTGATCTGTTCATTAGCTTGCATGTGGTCGAGATCGGTGACAAATCCGGTTGCTAGGAGGTCCTCTATCAGTTGGATTGTTTCCATTTGCGATTCAACATGTTGCTCGAGTACTTGTAAGCGGTGTTGAAGTCCCCTGAGTTCGATATAATTTCTTGCAACTTCAGCTGAGAGGGTGATCCAAACTTGGCAAAATTCCGCCTCTTTGGCTTGTAGATCTTCTGTGAGGGCTTTAATTTCATGGGCCGTTGCGCCAAATAAATCGAGTTCCCATTCCGCATCGAAACCCACTTCAAAGAGATCGACATTTTTTGTGCCTGATTTTTTATTGCAGGAGGATAGACCCAAGATCTTATTGAGGCTATTTCGATTATACTGGGCATGAGCGTAAGTTGCAGAGGCATCTAGCCGAGGGAGAAGTTCTGCCTCTTCCCCTTTTCGTTCAAGACGTGCTTCCAGGATACGCGTTGCAGCTATATATAGATCGATGTTATAGGATGAAGCCCTCTCCATGAGTGAATCTAGAACAGGATCATTCAGAGATTCCCACCAGACGAATTGATCTACGGGACATTCTTCTATAAAATCAGTCGTATTGCTATGCCATTCTGAAGGAGGATCAATATTTTGAATGGGTGAAGAGGCCGTATGGGAACACCCATGGAAAATCATTCCTAAAGGGCAACAGAGAGCAACTAAATAAAGTCTATTTTTCATCGACCAACTCGAATGATGTTTCTGAAACATTTTGATCTTTTTCATTAATATCGATAAAGGCATCCATCTGTTGCCCCACAAAAACTCGGTTGTCATCATGTTGAAGACTGTAAATGATTTGCAGAACGCGTGTATCGACTTTCTCAAAGATCTCGTTATTTAGGTTTTGTTTTGAAACTAAATAAGGCTCGATTCGCACAAAACTTAGAGGAAACTTTTCCCGAGCATCGCCCTGCAAATAGGCCACCGCAGGGGCTTTCGAACTAAAAAAAGGGACATCAAACTGGTTGATGCTGACTCTCACGTACATTTGATCCGTATTGCCAATGATCATCAAAGGGGAACGGTTGAGATCATTCGGAGACTCCCCTTCATGGATTTTTATTTGGAGAACCTCTCCATCTATGGGGGATCGAATAATGGTCCTTTCGATTTCAATCTTTATGCTTTCTACATGAGCTCGAGCTTGAAGAGCTGCAAGTCGAGCAATTTCGAGATCGGGCTTCCAAGTCCCTAGTTTTATTTTATTTAGATCTGCTTGAGCCTGTTGGAGTTTTGCTTGTGCCTGTTGATAGTTAAAGAGACGCTTATTTCGTTCTTCTTGACTGATTGCACGGGGATTAGAGAGGTTAAGCACCATATCATGCTGAGCCTTAGCTTCTTCAACTTCTGCTTGGGTGCTTTTGAGGAGGGCTTCTGAAGAGGCCAAATCTTCGGATCTTGGCATCGCCTCAAGACGGTGCAGCCTTGCCAATGCATTTTGATAAGCCGCTTCTTGAACCAGAAGAGTTGCAATTAGATCCCGATTTTCGAGTTGGAAGAGGATATCTCCGTGCTTCACTTTCATCCCGACAGTGACCAAAATTTTATCGATTGTGCGGTTCATGGGAGTGCTAATAAAAATGTTTCCACTGCTTGCTTCGACAATGCCAACTCCAGAAATGTATGACTTATAAGGGGATGAGGGGTGAGGAATGATCGCTTCTCGGTTGACTATAGGTACATCTTTTTTCCAAATGGAATCTACAATAAAGAGGAGCGAGGCAATAGCCACAGCGATAATAATATAAAAATACCTTCTATGCATGTTTCTCACCTTGGACGATTTGCCCATCGTTCATATTAATAATGCTGTCGGCATAAGGAAATATTCGATGATCATGCGTGACCACCAATACGGCCTTTGATTTATGCGTAGCCAACTCGTGCAATAGCGACATCACTCCAAGGCCCGCAGCTTGATCTAGAGCGCTCGTAGGCTCATCACACACGAGGATCTTGGAATCATTAACCATTGCTCGTGCAATGGCAACTCTCTGCTGTTGCCCCTTGGACAGGATCGCAGGGGAAACATTAGCACGGTTGGCAATATTCATCTGCTTCAGGACTTCCATGGCACCTTTTAGGGCGACATCTGGAGGTTGTCCTTCGACAAGTAATGGAAGTGACACATTTTCTGCAACAGTCAATGTCGGGATCAAAAAAAGAGATTGAAAAACGATCCCCAAATTGTTGCGACAGAAGACGGCTCGATCTTTTTCATGAAGCTGACTCATCTCTTGTCCAAGCAAGAATAATTGTCCTTCATCAGGAGTTAAAATAGTCGTGATAATAGACAACAGTGTCGTTTTACCTGATCCAGAAGGGCCTACAAGGAGAGTCAATTTGCCATGAGGGATATCTAAATCGATTCCCCTTAAAGCATCAATCCGATTTTCGTTTTCGCCGTAGCTTTTCTTTATCCCCTTACACGAAATCGCTGCCGTCATAACATTCTCCATACTAATCAAGAAGAAAAGTAACAGGATGTGGAAGAGAAGTAACAGGATGTGTAGGATCAGGCAGGATATGAAGGATAGCGAGCATCCACTTGAATTGTAAAAGATATTTTAATGAGAAGTAAACGCCGGAGGCGTTTACTTCTCATTAAGAATTCTTTGCATATCAAGAGAATGCTCGCTATCCTTCATATCATGCCTGATCCTACATATCCTGTTACTTTTCTTCCACGTCCTGTTACTTTTCTTCTTAGCTTGATGCGTATATGCGCCACTGCTTTGTGTTATGTTAGGTTCCCATGAGCGATTTGGGGTCCGCTTGAAAGACTTTGCGCATGCTCAGCTTCGCTGTAAACAAACAAATAATCAGCGCAATCACACTTGTGAAAACCAACAATTCCCAAGGAAACATAAATGCCAATGTCGTGTTTTTAATCGGAATCCCCCACAGCAATGTCGCCCCTGTTCCCAACAGATACCCTATCACACCTACAACAGCCGCTTGCACGATAATCATTTGCGAGATCATCGTTTTATTGCCCCCTAGTGCCTTTATCAGCGCAAAATACATCAGATTTTGCAACGTCATAATGTAAAAAATCTGCCCTGCAATAGAGAAACCAATAATGATGCCCAACGCTACAGAAAGTCCGAAATTGATGAGAATCCCTGTTTTCAGAAAAAATTCCGCTATGCGCCATTTAAATTGCCCTGCAGTTAAAGCACTCAATCTCGGGTAAGAATTGACTTTACTAATCACTTCATCAAGATTGGCTCCTGGGGTCGTTTTCGCAGCAATAAAGCTGATGTGATTCAAGCCGATCGAAGTAAAACTCTTAAATTGGTCGTTAGTGGTAAAAACGATCGGCTGTGGATAAAATCCCCGTGTTATTTCACACAATCCTACGACAACGGCTCTATGATCATTAATCTCAAAGGAATCCCCCACTTTTAAAGGAACTTTGCTCCCATCGGGTAGCTGAGTTGCCAACGAATCTCTAGCGGAATAGATATCGACAATAACAGCCCCTTCTCTTCGCAAATCTTTAACACTTCCCTCGATGATGTGAGCCGGGGCACCAATTAAAGTCGCATCGTCAATACCGTACAATTGACACATCTGAAAAACACCCGATTGTGTCACAGATGGAAGCGCAGTAACATTTATAGGGACCGCCCATGCAATATTGGGAATGCTGCGGACCATATCTAGATACCCTTCAGGCATTGCACGGACCTTTTCGTCGCTTTCAGTAACAGGATCCATGATCCATAAATTGGGATCGGGAATGTCAGATACCATGCGGTACGAACGGGCGATGAGTCCTAAAAAGATTGCAGATTGCTGGGAAATCAGTAGGGTTGCAAGGAAAATGCCAAAGATAACGCCAATGCAATAAGCTTTATTCCCGATCAACATTTTAAGCGCAAGCGTCAGCATTGATGCTCCTAAAATTTGCACTCTATCAAACAAATGTCTGTTTGCCAATAAGTTATTTGTTCACTTGCTAAAAATTTCTTTATTAG
>JABDBC010000072.1 GCA_013288825.1 Chlamydiota bacterium | reverse complement strand
ATTGTAAAGCGTTTAAGAATAGTCGTAGCTGCAATAGCATCTGGAGGCGATACAATCGCTCCAAAGGCAAAAGCGAGCGACCAAGGAAGTTCGGGAAAAATCCATTTGAAGATCACTCCGATCACAAATGTTGTGAATGCGACCAATCCCAGTGCAAGAGAAAGGATATTTCTCCAATTGTGTTTGAATTCTCGAGCTGAGATTCCAAAAGATGCGTAATAGAGAATCGGTGGGAGGACTATGACGAGAATTAAATTGGGATCAAAAAAAAAGGCATGCTGGTTAGGGTAAAACCCAAGCGCAGCGCCGCCGAGGACAAGTCCAACGGGATATGGGATCCGGATTTTCTGAGCAATTCCAACAAGTACCGCTGCCACAAACATTAGCATGATAATCGTTTGAAAGCTATTCATGGCTCCCTTTGGAAAACAGTAAATTATAATCTATTGGAAAAATCTGAATCATCTTTTGTCTTTCTCTTGAAAAAAAGATTGATAAACTTCCCCTCGCCCATCACACGCGCTGTTTCTATGAATGCAAAAAAGAGAATGAATACGATAAATATGACTAAAATTCGGGCAAGGGCTTCGTCAAGGCCCTTGTCGATAAATTCTTGATAGATTTTCGCCGAATTGAGACCGTGAATATATCCAGTAACAAAGTGTTCGAGGACAATAAAAGCCAATGCAAAAAATGTGAAAATGACTGTTTTGTATAAGGTAGGGATAATCAGGGATTTGTGTGCATATTTTTCACCAAGTTTTAAGACTTCGCCTATCAAAATGATTTTCGATAAAACCAAGCCTTGAACTAGACCATAGCCATAATGAAGATAACTAATGGAATATTCACCTAGTATTAATCTCCGGTATGTCGACAGAGAACAGAAAAACAACGTCAGAAAAGCGGCGTAGATAAAAAATAGATAGAGCTCATGAACAATCTTTTGCTTAAAATTTTTTCCTGCTGCATTCATGCCGATTCCTTTACGTGATAGCCACCACACGAACTATTAGCATAATGGAAAAGCTATAAGCAAGAATAAACTAATAAAAATGCCCTGCTTGACAGGTAATTTGGGTGCCTGATATAATGGACAGTATGATAGTGATAAAGAAAACGTTTGAATTCGCTAAATGGCATAAAGGTCTTACCGATAAGGAACAAACTCAAATTGATGCTCGTTTAGAGCGAATTCAAAATGCAAATCATTTTGGAGATGCGAAATATCTTGGGGATGGTTTGGCTGAACTTCGCTGGAAGAATGGTTGGAGGATCTATTTCTTTAGAGAATCATTAACAGGAATTGTTCTCTTGATAGGAGGGAGTAAAAATGTACAAGAAAAAGATATCCAAAGAGCAAGGTTATTGCTTCGAAGATATGCCCATTTTGGGTCTTAAAAATGAAGCTAAGATTATACCTCATCATCCTGAAAGATCTTTAAGAAATCTCGACAAAGTAGGCGTTGCATTGTTGGAAAGTTTGATGGCCAATGATACCGAAGCATTTATTGAGATATTAGATGGGTACCTTCAAGTAAATAAAAGTAGGGTCGCCCGGGATGCCAAAATTGCACGCTCTACAGTTCAGCAGGCCTTGTCAAGACATGGCAATCCGACTTTGAAAACACTTGCAAAGATTGTTCATGAATCACTCATATCGGAATAAGTGTGTTTTGAGAGGCTGTGATTTCCCACTTCTTATCTGAATTGATAAAAACGTGAGTGAATATGCCTTCGCGAATGTCTGAGGGCTTATTCATACATGATACATTGATGGACTTCCTGCAGTGTCTGTGTTGCTAATAGTTTTTAAAGATGCCCAGAATAGGACTCGAACCTACACACCTTACGGCACCAGAACCTAAATCTGGCGTGTCTACCAATTTCACCATCTGGGCGGTTTCTCTACAGAAGTTTAGCTGGAAGTGACGTAATAGTCAACAAGAGGTGAAATAGAACTGGAATTCAGAGTAGGTAATCATCCTAACTCCTGTCGCCGCATTCGCGGCTCGATATGTTGATTGGATTTACCCCACGCTAACGCATGGGGCTACATGCTTCTACCGCATTCGCGGTTGTTTCGGCTGCTGCAAAAACCGCGAATGCGGTGGCAGCATGTAGCCCCATGCGTTAGCGTGGGGTAAATCCAATCAACATATAGAGCCGCGAATGCGGCGACAGAAGCTACTGGGCTTTAATACGTCACCTCCTTAGGCTCTTCTAGGCGGTGGGGAGGAAAACTTTTTATTGTGGAGTTGGGTTAAGCGAGATTTTTCTGCTGTTATTTCCTCAGTAACAACTTTGTCAATGGCTGCTTGTTCTACAGCTGCCCCAGTTAATCTCACTAGCTTTGCAACTTTGGGTTTAATAGTTTCAAGATGCTCTCCAATCGCTTTTGCCCATTCAGCCTTCGGAGTCTCAGCAACCAACTTGTTTCCAGCTTCTTGCAAAGGCGCTCTGCCAATAGTCAACGACTCTTTGAGCCTTGCTGCTTTTAAGGCAGAATCAATGGCTAATTTACCACTTGGCAGTCCGGTTGCTTTCTGTATTTCAGCTAATCCACGATCTATTTTTGTAAGATGTTTTGTAATTTCGGGCTTTTCTCCAGTAAAATCACTCACGGCAGGTCGACCAGTTTCGAGTTGACTTTCAAGATCCTCGATTAAACTTGAATAAATTTGCTCCCTTGCACGTAGAACATCTTCGCCTAGAAGTTTTTGAAGTGCTTCTGGAGTATGATCTGTAGTTAAGCTCAGAATCCTTTCTTGCTTAGCCTTAAATCGTGCGATATAGTCATCAACTGTTTTTTTGATGACTTCTCCTCCAGCACTAATTTTAAATCCTAAAACCAATTTCTTTTGTTGCTCCAATGTCGGATCGAATGCTCCTATTAATAAATCTTTCAATAAAACGCGTTCGTTTTCAACAAGCTTTTTGACTGTTTTATCCATTTTTTCAGCTTTCTCCTTTGCTTCCACTATAGGGTCTTTCTTAGGATCTGATACTATATCTGTTATCATTAGGGCATTTCTTATCTTTGTTTCATAATTTTCCAAATATCTTGCAATTCTCAATTTAATAAATGGAATGTCGGGTTTTAGCTCAGCGCTTTGTTTTATAATGGCATCTCGTTCGGATGCTCCGCTTAATCGGGCTTGATCAAGCAACTCATTTTGGAGTTTGTTTATTAAATCACTTTTTGCTCTTTCTATCGTTATGCCCAAATCTATTTGAATTAAAGGTCTTGATGATTCTCCATTTAGATATTTGATTTCTTCCCCAATGGCTAATCGTTGTTGTGTTATAATAGTGCTTTGTTCAAGGAATTTCATTTTCCTTTTTACATGTGAATCAATAAACTTTTGGCCCTCTTCACCGCTTCTAAATGAATCTTTCTTTAATTTCCAACTTTCATCGGCTATTGCCTGATAGTCACTTAGCGTCGTAAGCTGAGCAGAAAGGGCCTTATCTTTTTCCCGTAAATTTTTGATGGCACTTTCCTTTTTTTTTGGATCGAGTGGTTCGGGTTTGAGAGATTCTAACTCTTTTTTGAAAATAGCTAATTGGGCAGACAAAGAGTCTTTCAATGGATCTTTTTGAAAGAGACTTGTTTTAATGCCCTTGATTTGTCCTTCAAGATCAGGGATTATTGTTTCTTGTAATGATTTAATTCTACTGAATCTCATTCCAAGATCTATGTGTTTTTGTAATTCTTCCGTACTGCGTTTCAAACTTTCCTTTTCAGCCTTGGCCTTATCCTCTTCAGTCAAGCTCCTAACTGGCTTAAGATGGCTTGCTGAGCCTGAGCTGGCTGTATCAGATCTTGCCAAGGGAGGTGGAGTTGTTTTTGTCCCTGATGAAGGGCGCTCAAATAAGGGAACTTTCGGAGGAAGGCCTCTTTCGGTTGGAGAAAGTGGAGGAGGGGGGAGAGAATGTTCAGCAATTTCTTCATCAAGAAGTGCATCATAGTCTGGCAGAGGTACAATATCTGAAATTTCTTCTTCAGGCGGCGGAAGAGGGGGTTCTTCCTCTTCAGGAGGAGGAGGTATTTCATTACCCGCCACTGAGGGAGGTCTTGAAGGTGTAGGGGATGTTGAAGCTTTCGCTTTTTCCTCTTTCAGAGCTACGTCCAATGCAAGCTGAATATCTTTGACAACTCCTTTATATTTTGTTCCAAGGAGCTCTTTTGGATGTGGAAAATTTTCTAATCCCTCTCTTTTAGGTTGTCCTACTCCTGTTCTTATATCCTCCACGGCACGTTTTAATTCGGCCAACTTTGCATTTATTTTTGTTTTTTGAGAACTTGTTGCTGGAAGTTCGGTTAGGATTGTCTCTAATTTTGTAATAGAAGTGTTCAGATCCCCTAACAGTCCTGAACGAGTGCTTACGGTCACTTTCATAGTATGTTTCCCTTGCAACACACCCATTGTTTCTGCGAATTCTGCACGGCTTAAAACATCACTAACCACTTTTATTTGCTCTTTTGCAGTCTTTACGAGGGTGCTCATTTCTTTCGGTGGAGTTGTGGCTTTGGAGACTTCAGCTCCCGCGGGAGTAGTGCTTCTAATTGATGAAGGTTCTGGTGGGAGTCTTCCAGTAACACCGCTCATAACGCACCTCATATTCAAAAGTTAAAAATGAGAATATCTATATTATTGATTCTATAATATTATTATATCACATAATTAAATTATTAAAATAAATCTTGATTATTTTTAATATTAGGTGTGTTTTTATTGATTATTTAAGAAAAAAAAGAAAGGGAGATGAGAAAGAATTGGTCATTTTTGCCGAATTTGTATATTTTGTCTATTTTTGCCACCTATCGCTATCGGTTTATAATTCTATTGAATGAGATAGCGGATAGGGATAATATGTATGAGAAAGTCCATTAGGTTTGAGGCTGCGAAGAAAAAGGACCTAAGGGATCGTATAAAAATAACTTTTACAACTTCATAGGTAGTTCCCTTGTCCTTTACGTCCTTTTCGACAGGTTATTTATAAAGGAATATTTTATGCAGAAGGCTAAAGCACTAATTTTTTCATTACTTCTTCTTGTATTTTCATTTGGACTTTCTTCAGAGGAAAAAGCGCCAACACAAGAAAAACCACAGGAAACAGTAAATACAACCCATACAATCGTCATGGGTGGTGAAACGGTCACATATAATGCATCGGCTGGCATTCTGACATTAAAAGACGAGCAAAATCAAAATAAAGAGAAGGCCAATATTTTTTATGTGGCCTACACAAAACCCGGCACTCCGGAAAATCTGTCGAAACGCCCCATTGCATTTTGCTTTAATGGGGGCCCCGGTTCTTCCGCGATTTGGTTAAACATTGGATTTTTGGGGCCAAAGCAAATAGTTTTAAATGAGCAGGGGTGTGCCGTCCCACCCTATTCGTTAGCGGATAATCCTCTATCATTGCTGTCAATCACAGATTTGGTGTTTATAGACCCCGTTTCCACAGGATATAGCAAAGCTTTAGCTGGGGAGGATCCCAAACAATTTCATAGTGTACAACCAGATATCGAATGGATGGCGGAGTTTATACGGCTTTACACAACCCATTTTGACCGTTGGAGGTCTCCAAAGTTTATTATTGGGGAAAGTTATGGGACGCTTCGGGCTGCAGGGGTTGCGGAGCATCTTCACACGGAGCATCACCTTTATGTGAATGGCGTTGTTTTGATTTCGTCATTACTTAATTTTCAGACGATCGTTAGAACACACTCCGATGAGGGAGGAAATGATCTTCCTTATATCCTTTCATTGCCAACTTATGCCGCCACAGCCTGGTATCATAAAATGTTGCATACAGACTTACAAAAGAAGACCCTTCCTGCTCTTCTGAAAGAGGTGGAGACCTATTCCATAGAGCACTATAGCATTGCATTATTGAAGGGCAATCAACTCACGCAATTTGAGCAAGAGGCAGTCTTACATAAACTGCATGATTACACAGGGATTCCAAAAGAGTATTTGAAGCAAGTGAATATGAGAATGACCCCCTCCCGTTTTTGCAAGGAGCTTTTGCGTAAAAATCATCATTTAGTGGGAAGATTTGATAGCCGTGTGGTGGGTGTTGCAGCCGATCGGGGTTGTGGCAACACGGAGTTTGATCCAAGTTTAGATGGGATTGCAGGAGGGTTTAAGGCTGCATACATAGACTATATTCGGAACGATTTACAGTGGAAAAATGATAATAATTATAATATTTTAGGGGATGTTTGGCCTTGGAATTATAGTCAGTCAGCAAGCAATCAGTATTTAAACTTGTCGCAGAAACTCGTTGAGGTGATGACAAAAAATCCCAATCTTAATGTTTTTGTCGCAAGTGGCTACTATGATTTAGCAACGCCCTACTTTGCTACAAGTTATACCTTTGATCATTTGAAGCTAGATCCTTCGTTGCGTTCGCATATTACATTGAATTATTATGAATGTGGACATCTGATTTATACACATCAGCCTTCCATGGTCAAATTAGCTGAAGACTTAAACGCATTCATAAAAAAAACATGTAAGTAGACAATTTTTTGATTCTATCTGTGTTCTCTACAACATCTTGGGTACGCATCACTGTTACTTTTTTTGTAAGAGTGATGCATACCCAATATGTCGCAGAGAACACAGAGTGTAAAAGAACATATCGGAGCGACAAGACAACCTGTTCTTGAAATCATCTGTTCAATGCTTTAAATTAATCTCCAAACAAATCATGTTGGCTATCATCCATGTTTAAATACGACATAAAAAATATTCGCAATTTTTCAATTATCGCTCATATTGACCACGGTAAATCTACTATTGCGGATCGACTTTTAGAGTTAACGCATACTGTTGCTCCACGGGAGATGCAGGAGCAGTTGCTCGATGACATGGATCTCGAACGGGAACGAGGAATCACCATTAAGGCCCATCCAGTCACAATGTACTACAAAGCCGAAACTGGTGAAACCTATCAAATCAATTTAATTGACACCCCCGGGCATGTCGACTTCACTTATGAGGTTTCCCGTTCCCTGGCAGCTTGTGAGGGCGCTCTTCTCGTTGTAGATGCTGGGCAAGGAGTGCAAGCGCAGAGTCTTGCAAACGTCCATTTAGCTCTCGAACGAAGCCTGGAGGTCGTTCCAGTAATAAATAAAATAGACCTCCCTACCGCCGATATCGAGGGAGTAAAAAAGCAAATTGAAGATATCATCGGACTTGATGCCAAAAATGCCGTGTGTTGTTCGGCTAAATCAGGAATTGGGATTGATCAGATTTTAGAAAGGATCATCACGCAAGTTCCACCTCCAAAAGAGCCTATAGATAAGCTTTTGCGCGCCTTGATTTTTGACTGTCATTATGACAACTACCGCGGAGTGATGGTTTATATTCGGATCGTCAGTGGGGAAATAACTAAAGGATCTCTCATTCGAATGATGTCCTCAAACATTACTTTTGAAGTGTTGGAGGTGGGTGTATTTACTCCCAAAGAGAAAGCCGTCGATTCCTTGCGTCCTGGTGAAGTCGGTTATATGATTGGCAACATCAAAAACCCCTCTGATGTTAATGTCGGCGATACAATCACGTTGCAGAAATATCCTGCGCCTGAAGCATTGCCAGGGTTTCGTCATATCACCCCTGTTGTTTTTGCCGGGATTTATCCCATTGATTCCTCAGATTTTGAAGCCTTGCGCGATGCCTTGGGCAAACTGCAATTGAACGATTCAGCTCTCCATATCGAACAAGAAAGCAGCATGGCATTGGGGTTTGGTTTTCGGTGCGGCTTTCTAGGATTGCTGCATCTTGAAGTGATCTTTGAACGTATCCAAAGGGAATTCGATGTCGATATTATTTCGACTTCGCCAAGTGTTATTTACCGATTTGTCCTTTCAGACAATACTGTTAAAGAGATAGATAATCCCAGCCATTATCCCGATCCCGCAAATATCGAATGGGTCGAGGAACCGTGGGCAACATGCCACATTATCACCCCCACAGAGTATTTAGGGGCTGTCATGAGCTTGGGAATGGAAAAACGGGGGATTTGTCTAAAAACAGAGACTATGGATGCAAGACGTCTATTGTTGACGTACAAATTCCCATTAAATGAAATCATCATCGATTTTAATGATAAGCTTAAATCGGCAACGAAGGGTTATGCTTCATTTGACTATGAATTTTCCAATTATGAGCATAGCGATATCGTCAAACTTGAAATACGGGTGAATGAAGAACCCGTCGATGCCTTTTCTTGCCTCGTCCACCGCACCAAAGCCGAGTCGAAAGGGCGTGCTATTTGCGAAAAACTGGTTGAAGTCATCCCTCAGCAGCTTTTCAAAGTGCCCATTCAAGCAGCCATTGGGGGCAAGATTATTGCGCGTGAAACTATAGGAGCAATCACAAAAAATGTCACTGCAAAGTGCTATGGAGGCGACATTACTCGGAAGCGCAAATTGTGGGAGAAGCAGAAGAAAGGGAAAAAGAAAATGAAAGAAATAGGCAAAGTCAGAATTCCCCAAAGTGCTTTCAGAGAAGTTTTAAAGGCCAGCGGATAAGGAATTTACACATGCGTCAAGCAGAAGAGCTCGAAATTTATACATCAGAACAACTCGCCATGTGCCAGGCCCATGTGGTTCCGAGGCATATAGCTTTCATCCCTGATGGGAATAGAAGATGGGCAAAAAAGCACTTCGGCACCCCTTCATTTGGTCATAAGGCAGGATGTGATAATTTAATAAAAATTGTAAAAGCGGCCAAAGCGCTCAATGTTAAAGTTGTGACATTTTATGCAATTTCTACTGAAAATTATTTGCGAAATCCATTAGAACAACATGCATTGCATTGGATACTCGATTCCTATCTCTCCGAGCAATGTCAAACCATGATCGATTCCGGGATCAGGTTTCAAACGATAGGGAATCTATCTCGATTGCCAAAAAATGTCTACAAAACCATCCTCGAAACAAAAGAGGCCACCGCACATTGCAACACCCTGGACATGGTATTGGCAATAAACTATGGCAGCCGTGATGAACTCAGCCGTGCCATGAAGACCATGTTGAAAGATTATGATGATAATAAGTTAAAGTCAGAAGAAATAAACGAGGATCTAATTTCAAAGTATCTTGATACAGCCCCCTGGCCCGACCCTGATTTGCTCATTCGTGCAGGGGGCGAGCAAAGGCTAAGCAACTTTTTGCTGTGGCAATGCTCATACACAGAAATTTATATCGCAGATGTCTTCTGGCCAGATTTTACACCACAGCATTTACTCGACGCCGTTGTGGAATTTCAAAAACGGGAGCGTCGATTAGGAAAAATATGAGTTTTTTTACATTAAGCAATTTTCAGCAAAGGTTGATTTTAGGTAGCATCAGCATCCTTCTGACCCTATTGGCCATTTACGTTTCCCACATCAATGTACTGGGAGCTCTTTTCTTCACCCTCTTTATTTCTGGGGTTGTAGGAGCCGCATTGTGGGAATATTATAGGATTGCTCAAACGAAGGGATGTCAGCCTCTATTTAAAATTGGGGTCTCTTGCTCTTTTGCCTTCTTTTTTGCCTTGTTAATACGGACATATATAGGTCCTAAATACATGCTGCCCGAAACTGTGATTGGCCTTACTTTAGGCGCTGGTTTTGCCTATTATTTTATTAAAGGGATGGATCCCTTTACAAACCTAGCTGTGACCTTTTTTGGTATTTTGTATTTAACCATCCCATTAGGCTGCCTCATCACCGTTAATTTCTTTGTAGCCCCTCCATATGTTGTGGATGGACGTTGGTGTTTACTCTATTTGCTTTTAGTGACAAAAGGGACGGATATCGGGGCCTACTTTGTTGGCAAATTGATTGGAAGCCGTCCCCTTTCCCCTTACATTAGCCCTAAAAAGACATGGGAAGGGGCGTTGGGAGGGCTGGTATTTTCGATTTTTATCAGTTACCTCTTTTTCTTAGCCTTTACACATCTGTTTGAGCAACCTCCGTTTGCAATTACCCTAGCTCAGACCATCTGGTTAGCCACTTTAATTAGCATTGTCGCCCAGTTTGGGGATTTGGCAGAATCGCTCCTAAAACGGGATGTAGGGATCAAAGACAGCAGCCGCCACCTGCCAGGACTCGGAGGCTTTTTGGATAGTTTGGACTCCCTCGTGTTTACATCACCATTAATGTATATCTTCCTCAATCTCCAAACAAAGAACCTGTTATGATAATCACCATTGATGGTCCTATCGCAACAGGGAAAAGCAGCATCGCAAAAAAACTAGCCGAGCGGCTAGGATTTATTCACTTTGATACCGGTGCCATGTACCGATGTCTAACATATGCACTCCTCAAGCAAAATGTGAATTACCATGAGCTATCCGATCTTCAGAAGTTTTTAGATCATTTTAATTTTGACATTCAATTGGAAAATGGAGAAAAACGATACCTTGTCGACAAAGAGGATGTAACATATCATATTAGAGGTCAGCAGGTTACAGAAAAAGTGTCAGAAGTTTCAGCCATCAAAGAAGTGCGCATCAAGCTTGTAACATTGCAGCAAAAATGGGCGCAAAATGTCGATGCAGTTTTTGAAGGGCGCGATCTGGGGACAGATGTTTTTCCCAATGCAGATCTGAAAATTTTTCTGACAGGACAAACAGAAATAAGAGCCAAAAGACGTTTCGACGAACTCCGTGCCAAGTTCCCCAAGGAAACTGAAGCCCTCAGCCTTGAGCAAACCATTGAAGATATCAATCGAAGGGATATCTACGACTCCACTCGAAAGATCTCGCCGCTGCGGCAGGCCGAAGATGCCTTTGTCGTCGACACCACAGAGTTATCCATAGATCAAATTGTGGAAAAGATTATCCTTCTTAAAGAGAGAGCAAACGCCCATGAGAACTGATTTTAGTAGCCAAATGCATGTCCTTGTGCGTGATTATCTGGATGCAACAGATAAAAGTGAGTCTTGTTTATGCCGACATGTGAGGGGCTTTGGTTTAATTTTTTTAGAGGTAGCCACGCTAATCGTCGATCTCGCCCAATTAGCCTTTGAAATTCTAACAATGGTGCTCGGTCCAATAGCTCGAGGAGTGGTCCATCTAATGTCTCTTTGTTGCAAAGCAAAGATGAAAAATTGGAAAACAAAATTAAATGAATTGCATGAAGGAGCTACTCCTCTTGCTACAGCAAAAAAAACAGCCCAAATGATTGGGGCTCTGACACTAAGCCCCTTGTTGGCGTGGAGCTGCCCTTGTCTAAAT
>JABDBC010000071.1 GCA_013288825.1 Chlamydiota bacterium | reverse complement strand
CGCGAAGGCGGCGACAGAAGTTCTCTTGAACGAAGTTAAACCAATAACCGGCGTAAATATTCTGTGTTCTTAATTCACCATTTTTTTTAATGTAGGGATAAGGTACCGCATCTATCAAAATGGTAAAATTATGAAAATGCTTTGGCTTAGTCTGATATTAATTGCTTACTCTCCTTTCGGAATGGCAGATGACTCGCTACAGCAACTCCAAGACAAGCAAAAAAAACTCGAAAAGTCCATTAATACAACAAAAGAGAGTGATAACCTCATTCTAGCCTTACGCTTCGACTCTGACTGGCTTGCTATTCCTATAAAGCCATCCGAACTAAATGCAATGCTCAACATCATGGTTCAGTCTCAAAAAATGACTCCACAGGATGCCATCGCAGCGAAACAAGATATCACCAACTTTACAAACTCCTACCAACAATCACTGCAAGAAAAACTAAATGAAGTAAAAAATCAAATACTTGAAGCAGAAAAATCCCAACCTGCTACAAATACAGAAACAGGCCCTCAAACAGCTTCTAAAGTAAATCCGCCCCCAAAACCATCTCTCGCGACTAAACCTGCTCCGATGATGGCAGCTCGGGCGCCCACAGCCTCTACAAAACCCCCACAAGTTTCTGAGCCACATGCAAATGTAACCATAGCCATTGATAATCTCAAGCAGGAATCTAACCCTGGATATAGGAAATGGACATTTGACTATGTGTTAACTGAACACAACGGGATAGGTGTTCGTTTCAATAAAGCAGATCAAACTTCTTTAGCTTCAATCGATAATGGGTATCACGTGCAAGAACATAATCTGAACTTCAGATTGGAAGGAAAAAATTCCGTTAGTATGTCTGCCAGCATGTTTTTAGAGACGACAAATACAGAAAGCCCTTCCTTGCATGAGGTATTACGTACCACTTTTCATGGCGTAGATGATCATGGCAACCCAGTCAATATCGATCATTACCTCTTGCAATAACCTTACACCATTAGGAGGCAAAACATGACTCTACAAAGCCAACAAACAGATCTATCCCATGCTCAGCCGATTGAACCAATCAACGGCAATCTCGGTGCTACTGTCTTGGGCCCCACGAATCCTCCACGCGAAGCCGAAAGCCCCGATCGCGTGCTACCCCCATCAACCGATCACGGCACTGTTCCAAGCCTACGATGGTCCTTCTGCGACAGCCATAACCGCATATCTGAAGGAGGATGGTCTCGACAAACTACTGTCCGGGAACTGCCTTCTGCTACACAGATTGCTGGAGTCAATATGCGCCTCAAGGCTGGTGCAATACGGGAAATGCATTGGCATAAAGAAGGGGAATGGGCCTACATGATAAAAGGGCGCGCACGCATCACCTCTGTGGATCAAAACCTCTGTGCCTTTCAGGATGATGTCAGCGAAGGCGAGGGCTGGTATTTTCCAGCTGGCATTCCCCACTCAATCCAAGGACTTGAAAACGATGGCTGCGAATTCCTACTTGTTTTTGACGATGGCAATTTTAACGAAAACGAAACTTTTCTGCTAACTGATTGGCTGTCACGAACTCCTAGAGATGTTCTTGCAAAGAATTTCAACGTGCCCAAGAACGCCTTCGACAATATTCCCAAAAATGAACGCTACATTTTTCAGTCAAAAGTGCCTGGTCCGTTAGCCAAAGATCGCGTTGCCGGCCTTGGACCCTTGCCTGAGCCATTCAGCCATCGGATGATTAAAATGGAGCCAATTCGAATGAAATTTGGAAATGTACGTATTATGGATTCCACTAATTTTCCTGCCTCGAAAACGATAGCTTCTGCATTAGTTGAGATTGAGCCAGGAGGGATGCGTGAATTGCATTGGCATCCCAATTCGGATGAATGGCAGTACTACCTTTCAGGCGAAGCGCGGATGACTGTGTTTGCTTCGGCGGGAGCTGCGCAAACTTTTGACTACCAAGCTGGCGACGTTGGTTCCGTGCCGCGAGCCATGCCCCACTATGTCGAAAATACGGGCAAAACGACATTGCGGTTCCTAGAAATGTTCAAAAGCCCAAAATTTGAGGATGTGCCGCTAGCACAATGGTTAGCATTCACCCCCCATGAACTGGTGCGTGCACACCTGAATATCGATGAATCGGTGCTTGCCAAAATCCCGCAACAGAGGATGCCCATCGTTGGTTGATGTACATTTCAACAACTAGTAGGGCTAAGAGCCACCCTTACAGGGCTTAGAATAATGCTTGGACAATACCCAGGCCTCAGGTGCCCATTCAGGGCTTCCTCAGCCTGGGCTAAGAGGCGCATCTTCGATGCTTAACACTGGTTGTCCTAAGCATCGAAGATGCGCCTCTATCTAGCCCGGGCTGAGGAAGCCCTGAAAGGGCGCCCGAGGCCTGTGCTGATACAACAGTAATATGATTATAAACTTTATTAACTAAGTATTAGTACACTGTAAAGATAGTATGACTACATACTAAGCTCCAGCTATAACTTCCTTTCCCTCTCACCGAATTCCTTTTGCATATGGACTATGTTCCGGAGTACTTCATCTACCACTTGATCTCTTTCTTTTATCATCTTACAAACGTCTGGGAATGTTGCATTTATCTGACTCTCAGCTCCTAAAAGAAACAATCGCTCCCGGGTTAGCAACCTCCTCCTGGTATGCGACACAATGAAGGTATCTAGTACAGGATAATGACTTAATCTTAAACAAAATTCACTAGCAGTACCGGTAATTCCAGGCAAAATATCTCTAACACTCCATTTGATCAGGAAGTAGTCTTTGCCATATTTAGTAATTGCGTTCATGAAAATTATTTTTTTTTGATCTTCTAGAGTCAAGCCTAATGGCCGGGCTTTCATTCGTGTTATCCAAGGACCTATGGTTATACCAAAAACCTGCCCTGAGCCCATAGGGTATACCTCACCTTCTCCAATAGGAGAAGGATTTCTGATTAGAGAAAGCGTATAAAAAGTATCATATGTAAACTCGGGTAAATCAATAGCTACAAAGTTTGTAACTTTGAACCATTCTTTAACAATTAATCTAATCCTTTCTAGTGTGGCCTCGGGGTCACCTTCTGTTCTAAGTAATTCTCGGATTTGTGAACTAAAAAGACGACGATAGCGGAATCCTATTTCTTTGGGATCTGGATCTATGGCAATCCTAAAAAGGACATCTATATCAGCAGGAGAATTTACAATACGTTCGTAAGCTTGAACAAACCTTGTCTTGCCATCTGCATACACCTCATCCTTTCGTTCTTCAGCTTCCGCCAAAAATATCTTGAAAAATAGCGGTTCAAGAGATTTCATTTTACTTAGCGGACATTCATCACCTCCAGAGACATATGGAGAAGATGAACTGGAAGATGTCGTGGATGTGCTCAATGCCATGCTTGATTGTGTCGACATGATTTTTACCTCACATTAAAAAATTAACACAGAATAACATAATTATATTACATACAAATTAAATTAGATATTAAACATAGAACTATTAAACATAGAAATTATTGACAGCATTATTAAATTAGTAACAACGTGTTTCGACACGTCAGTCCTCAAGTAGGTCATTGGTTTAGTTTCGTCCAAGGGGATTAAGTAAAGCTCTAATGAATTAAAATTCCCTCTGCGTCTCCCCGCCCCCCGTCTCTGCGTTAAATTCGTTATAATGATTAACGCAGAGACGGAGAGGGGGGAGATGCAGAGGGAATTATAAGTTTCGTTAAAGCTATCTTTTGGATCAAGTTAAACCAATAGCCCTCAAGTACTGGGCTTAAGTCCATTACTTGTTGTCGGAAGTTTCAATCCCTTTTCCTTCTTTTGCTTCTTCTCCATTTGCACGAATTTCATTCCGTTTAACGATTTCATCAATCTTCTTTCGCACTCCTGCATCTATTGTAGTTCTAGTTATCACATTCCGAGATCCCAGAAGAAGACGAAAACGTGGAGTTTCCCCCACCACGGGGAATTTATCCAATATATTGTAATAAAGGATTCTCAACCCATACACACGCTCGCTATGAAAATCTTCAGGAAATATCTGTTCCGTTTTCCCGTCATGCTCCATTTTGGCATACTCAAGGAGTGCCACTATGAAAATTGCATGTTCTTGGGCTTCTGGAGTCAAGCCTACTAATCTTTTTAACAAAGGACCTATGGGTGCAGAAAAACTTCCTTTGGGCAAAGGGATTATATTGTGCTCAGCAATATTCACTATCTCACCTTCTTTAACAGGATGGACAGGATAGCGATCACTGATTAGTGAAATATCAAACAGAGTATCATGTTCCGGTATTACTTGTGTAGATTTCAGAGTATACTCGGCTTCGAGCCATTCTTTAACAATTAAACGAATTTTTTCTATTGTTGCTTCACCTTTTGTTCCAAGTAATTCTGGGATTTGTGAACTCTCAAGACGACGATAGCGGATTTTCACCCCCTCTATTTTGGGATCTGTAGGAGCCACAGAAATCCTAAAAAGGATACCACCACGGGCATCTTCAACAATTTGATAAGCCTGAATAGACTTTGTCTGGCCACCTGCATATACCTCATCCTTTTTTGCTTCAGCCTCCTCCGAAAATACCTTAAGAAATAGCGGTTCGAAAGGCCTCATCTCTGCTAGCTGACTTTCACGACCTTGCCCTGGTCTATCTGATGAACTGGAAAATGTCGTGGATGTACTCGATGACATACTTGGTGGAATCGGAAACGTACTTGATGTTATTGCCATGATTTTTACCTCACATTTAAGAATTAATATAGAATAATAAAACGATTGTATACTCTTTACAAATTGAACTCAAAATAAATAACGGAAACAATGAAGTACTATTAAAAATTAACAATAATATATTACAACATGTTAGCCCAAAAATAATGGACTAAATGGACATGGACAATAGTGGACTATAATGGACGATACAACATTGTCCATGTCCCTTTGAGGTAATTGCAGAAGTGCCAAATCATCAGGTCAAAGCTATTGGTTTGTGCCGGCCCTCCGGGACGGGATGTGTGGGTTGGCAGTTACCCAGGCTTCGCTTACCCCTCCGGGGAGCTTCAGCCTGGGCTATTATGTAAACAGCCCTCCGGGCAGTGTGAAAAGTGACTTTCATACAAAAGCTCCCCATACAGCCCGGAGGGCCTGTTCACATAATAGCCCAGGCTGAAGCTCCCCGGAGGGGTAAGCGCCAACCAACACATACCGTCCCGGAGGGCCGGCACTTCTGCAATTACCTCCTTTAGTCCATTACATAATGTTTTCTGGAGTATCATTGAAGTTAGTGGAGTAAATTTTCGATGCAATTTTGCGCAGAATTCCAGCTTTAGCCACACGTCGGATCGATTGGGTGGTGCTCTTATCTCCAATGCTGATGACCACTTCGGGCCAATTTTTTGAATCTTTTTTTCCCATAATTCTTCCTTAAAGCCTCATTTTGTCGCTTTTTTTAGAATAAGGCAACGTTTTTGACGCTTTTTTTAGAATAAGGGCAGGAAGAAAAATTGATGAGGCAAATATTTTTTTAGAGAATGACAAAGGTGCGGAAGATCGTCTAACGCTGGTCGAGCACTTAATCGAAGGATTTGAAAATCCCTATGGCCTTGAGCTTCTTTCCACTGTTCATTGGATTATTCATCATGCAAAACCTAATGCGACCACATTACAAGAAGCAATAAATTTAATACATAGTTGGAATGCTAATAAGAAGAGTAAATTTCAGACCGATCATATTAAAATTGCCTGGCATCATCTTAAGGAGATCCCTCTATGACAACATGGCATTGGCGTACTTTTCAACGACAAGTACGCTGTAAAGATAGTAGACTACGTACTAAGTTCCAGCTACAATTTCCTTTCCGTCACACCGTATTCTTTTTCCATATGATATTTTTGCTTCTTTACATCCTTTTGCAGTTGATTTATTTCTTTTATCATCTCACACACGTCTGGGAATGTTGCATCTATCTGACTCTCAGGTCCTAAAAGACACAATTTCCGGGTTAGCTCCACCCCCTCCTTAGTGCAATCCACAATGAAGGTATCTAGTACAGGATAATGACTTATTCTTAAACAAAATTCACTATCAGTACCAGAAATCCCAAGCAAAATATCTTTAATACTCCATCTATTCTTGACCCTGCTATTGTCAACGAAATTAATTGCTTTCATGAAAATTAATTTTTTTTGATCTTCAAGAGTCAAGCCTGAGGGTCGAGCTTTCATTCGTGTTATCCAAGGACCTATGGTTATACCAAAAACATCTCCTGAGCACATAGGGTATGCCTCGCCTTCTTCAATAGGAGAAGGATTTCTGATTAGAGAAACCGTAAAAAAAATATCATATGTATGCTTTCCAAAATCAACAGATATACATTTTGTAACTTTGAACCATTCTTTAACAATTAATCTAATCCTTTCCAGTGTTGCCTTGGCGTCGCGTTCTGTTCTAAGTAATTCTCGAATTTGTGAACTCGAAACACGGCGATAGCGGAATCCTAGCCCCTTTTTTTGGGGATCTGGATCTATAGCAATCCTAAAAAGGATATCACCGGGAGGTTCAACAACTTGATGAGCTTGAATAGACTTTGTCTTGCCACCTGCATATACCTCATCCTTTTTTGCTTCAGCTTCCTCCGAAAATATCTTGAGAAATAGCGGCTCAAGAGATTTCATTTTACTTAGCGGACATTCACCACCTCCAAAGACGTATGGAGAAGACGAACTGGAAAATGTCGTGGATGTGCTCAATGCCATGCTTGATGGAATCGAAGACGAACTTGATGAACTTAATGGTGTTGCCACGATTTTTACCTCACATTTAAAATTAATATAGAATAATAAAACGATTGTATACTCTTTACAAATTGAACTCAAAATAAATAACGGAAACAATGAAGTACTATTAAAAATTAACAATAATATATTACAACATGTTAGCCCAAAAATAATGGACTAAATGGACATGGACAATAGTGGACTATAATGGACCAAAGTGGACTGTAATGGACGATACAATATTGTCTATTACAGTCCACTATTGTCCATGTCCATTTAGTCCATTACTCACGAGGGCTTTTATACGTTAGGCCGTTGACTTCTGCAATTACCTTTAATGAACGACTTGGTAATTTTTCCCATCACTAGCAGTTGTCCGGAAATTCCGGACAACTGACTCTTCTTCTAAGATTTGACCAATAAAAAAACACTCTTGATATCGCTGATAGATATTGGTAAAATCCATCGGTAACATCTAAAAACGATTTCCCAATAAAAGAGAGATCCCTTTATGACAACATGGCATTGGCGCACTTTCGAAGAGTTAACAACACAAGAGCTTTATGATATTCTGGCTTTGCGGCAAGAGGTGTTTGCGCTAGAACAAAAGTGCTTATACCAAGATCTAGATTATCAAGATCAAAAATGCCATCATTTACTAGGGATTAAAAACCATAAACTAGTCGCATATTTGCGGTTGTTTCCTCAACATACCCTATATCCCGATGCCATCAGTTTTGGAAGGGTTCTAACAGCCCCATCCACCCGCGGACAGGGATACGCCAAGGACGCGATGCATCAAGTCATTCAATACGTCGACAGCGTACTCCGTCACAGTAAATCTGTTCCTGCAATTATTTCTGCACAACTTTACTTAAAAGACTTTTATGCAAAATATGGCTTAAAAGCTGTTGGGGAACCTTATGATGAAGATGGAATTCCTCATATAAAAATGAAGGGAGTACTCCACCAAATAAAGGATAAAGGATGAAAGATAAATGCCTGCCCTTAGGACCTCAACACAAGGCAACACTAGCTAAAGACATCTCAGCAAGCATTTTTCTGCTCTCTTGAATATCAATGCGATCCTTGAACCACAAATTAAATTGGCACGCTGCTTGCTCGACAAACATCTGATAGCCATAAATCACTCGACATCCCTTTTCCACGGCATGTTTTAGAAACACCGTCTCTTTGGGTTTTGTCGTAATATCCATAACAATGGCTTCAGAGAGAATATGATCAAACGAAATCGGTTCCGAAACAGGCGTACAGTTGATCAAAATGTCATAACCAACATCTACACATTCAGCCATAGACTCTAATCCTTTACCAATACAACCTAAGCTTCTAGCAATCTGAAGGGCTTTTTCTGGATCTCTATTAACAATTGTGACAATACCTTCTCTACGAATCGCTTCATAGGCAATCGCCTTGGCAGCTCCTCCAGCACCGACAATCACAATATGCTTGCCTTTCACTCGACATTGCTGCTCAAGCGCATCTAGAGCTCCGATTCCATCCGTATTGAATCCGAAGACCTTATCATTTTCAAAAACAAGAGTGTTAACTGCCCCAATGTCATATGCCTCAGCGTTGATTCTATCAAGAAATGGGATAATATGTTCTTTTAGCGGCATTGTAATGCTGATTCCATGAAATGGCAATTGTTTCGCGAATTGTAAAAATTCCGGCAACTCTGAGGCACTGATCTGAATTTTAACATACACAGCATCTAGACCAAGACAAGCAATTAAATTATTGTGAGTTTCATCGCTAATGCTTTGACTCACAGGATCCCCAATTAATCCATAGATAGCTGTGCGAGAGTTTAAGGAATGGTGATGGTAACGTTCGATAAGCATCTTAGCGGACAGTTGCCCTGGAGCTGTTATTTGATTCTCCTCAAGGGCAGAATAAGTGATCGGACAACCTATTATAGGACCTAAAATGCGGCTGACTTGCCCATGAGAACCCATGCTTATCGCAATTAGTTTATTATCAGTTTTTTTTGCCCAACACATAAACCTCATGGCATCCAGGCTGTTTTGGGCCGTCACAACAATTTTATAGAAAAACGCAGGTCTCGTCTGCATTTTTTGATATAGTCCTTCAAGATCTTCTGGGGTTTCCGAAAAATTATGGTACGAAAGGATTAGCCTAATGTCAGGGTATTGGGAAGAGATCTCGTGAATAAATTGCAAAGTGATGTGACTTTCTAAATCGAGATATTCGGGTTTAAGAGTGGCAATGAGGCGAATATTTGCAAGACGTGTTTCTTCCGATTGCGTATAATTTCCACCTTGCATTTGACTTCTCAAGGTGAAAATCATCGGCAGAGAAAATGCACTACGTAGTCTTTTGAGGGCAGCAAGATCCAATATTTCAAAACAATCTAGACGTAGTTCAACAAGATCAGCATATGCAAGAGCTTCACTAATCTGTTGATGGGCTTCTTGGAAAGAAGGCCCCTTAATTACAACACAGAGCATCATTCATCCATTGCAAGGCTTTTCTAATCAAAACTTCGTCGACATGAGTGCAGTATTTTGCATCACAAACTCGAGGCGATCCTATCTTTTCAATGATCACAAAACGGGGTTGTCCCTTAAGCGACTTCTTATCCAAAACCATAGCATCGAGAATGGTTTGTACGGGAAATCTGACAGGAAGCTGTAACAAAAGGCCATACTGCACTAGAATTGTTTGGATTCTATCAAAGGACTTCTGATTAAGTGCTCCAAGCTGTACCGAAAGATAACTTTCGACAAGGAGTCCAATAGCAACAGCTTCACCGTGAGAAAGGGAATAATGCGTCAAATGTTCTAAAGCATGGCCGACAGTGTGTCCAAAATTCAAAAGATGTCGTTTTCCATTCTCTTTTTCATCTTGCTCTACGATCTCTTTTTTGATGCGGCAACTTTCAAAAATTGCTTTCTCAAGAACACCTAAATCTAATGATAAAACCTGACTGGAGTGTTCTTCGAGATATTCAAAATATTCGCAATCTGCGACTATCCCATGTTTGATCATTTCCACAACACCATTTGCAAGCTCTTTTTTAGGCAAGCTTATAAGAGTGGAAGGATCGATGACAACTTTTTTGGGCTGATAGATACATCCAAGCATGTTTTTGCCATAAGGAACATTAACTCCGGTTTTACCGCCTATGCTTGCATCTACCATTCCTAGTAGCGATGTGGGGATCATTACGAGGGGAACACCTCGACAATATGTTGCTGCAACATATCCTGCAACATCGGTGACCACTCCCCCTCCTAATGCAATCACACAAGTGTCACGACCAAGTCCTTTCTCAAATAGCTGATTTTCCAAAAGTTCTTTGGTTGCTCGCGTTTTGTACTTTTCGCCGTTGGGAAATGAAAATAGAAACACATCCAGGCCAGATTCAGAAAGAGTTTTATGTAACTGCTCTCCGTATAATGGAGCTATCATATCATCTGTTATGATTGCAAACTTTGAAGCAAGCGAAGATAAAAATTGTGTCTGATGCTTCAATAGCCCGCTACAAATTTTAATTTCATAGTGATCTGAGGTACTCGGGAATCTGCACATCATTTTTTTTGTCATAGCTTCGCACACCTGTTTAAGAGTATCGCATCAGCTAAAACTAAGGCCAGCATTGCTTCAACGATCGGCACAGCTCGAATGGCTACGCACGGATCATGCCGTGATCCAACGGGAAGTTGAATAGATGCCTGCTCACCTGATATTGTAAGGGTGTCTTGTGATTTCATGATGCTCGACGTTGGTTTAAAAGCGACCCTTCCAATAATTGGCATTCCAGTGGAAATCCCTCCTAATGTACCTCCAGCATGATTTGTTAGCGTCTGCACTTCTCCTGAGTACTTGGTGAATAGGTCATTATGTTCTGATCCTTGCATGGAGACAGATCCGAATCCTGATCCAATTTCAAATCCTTTCGTGGCTGGTAAACCCATCATTGCGTGGGCAAGATTAGCCTCTAATTTTTGATAGACTGGATCTCCAAGCCCAGCTGGAACCGATGATGCAATAAATTCAATGATTCCACCTAAGGAATCTCCTCCGGTCTTAGCTTTTTCGATTAGAGCAGTCATTGCGGATGTTGCAATTGGATCCGGACAGAATACAGGGCTTTGATAGGTTTGTGTATGAAAAAGTTCGAAATTAGTGACTTCAATGGTAGCTTCAACGGCTCCAATTTGCTTTATATAAGCAGTTACCTGGATTCCAGAGTGCTCCAAAAACTTTTTGGCAATCGCACCTGCAGCAACACGACAGGCGGTTTCTCGCGCTGATGAGCGACCGCCGCCCCTGTAATCAAAAATCCCATATTTTTCTAAATAGGTGTAATTGGCATGTCCGGGTCTGAGCAGATCTTTGATGGGCTCATATTTGCTTGAATCGACATCTTTATTTGGAATGATGATGCAGATGGGTGCACCAGTTGTTTTTCCCTCAAATACACCTGAGAGAATTTCTGCTTTGTCGGATTCTGTTCTAGGTGAGGTATAAGGCGTTCTACCAGGTGCACGTAGTGCTAAGGCGGTATTGATCTCGTTTTCATCAATTTCTAGACCTGCAGGACAACCGTCGACGACCACGCCAATAGCTTTTCCGTGGGATTCTCCCCATGTTGTGATTCTAAAAATAGTGCCAAATGAATTACTTGCCATGCTAAACCTCTAGTGTAGAGCTCAGATAGAGTCGCCCTTTCAGGACATCCTCAGCCTGGGCGAGTGCGGCTACTTTTGGTTGGGGATTCAATAACTCTCTTTTTTGCTCTTTTTTATCTCATTTTGTAGCGCTCAAGCGGCAAGCCGGTGATATCCGGAAGTGACGTAGCAGTTTTTACCACAGAGCCCACAGAGAGAAGAAGAGAGGGAGGCATCTTCTCTCTGTAATCTCTGCGGTAAAAAACTGCCACGTTACTCAAAAGCCCACACCTAAGGATTTTG
>JABDBC010000070.1 GCA_013288825.1 Chlamydiota bacterium | reverse complement strand
CAGTTCAGATTTTTGTTGAGGTTGCTGCAGATATATGCGCGGATCTTTGATGACCAATAGAGGTACATCATTAAGAAAGCACCGTTCCCCTTCTTTTCTCACAAATTTGATCAGCCCCGGATGAATTAAACCTGTTTCTTCAATAATAATGAGCTGCAGAGATTTTTCTTTAAGCCATGCAGCAACTCCTCGTTCAAATTGGGCAATTTGCGCCGCCGTTATTACAAATGAAGGAGATAGGCAAATTTGGATTGCTTTCGACACCTCCGCCAAAAATGCTTGAGATAGGGACGATTCAGAAGTGGCGATAATAGCAAGTCCAGGCACGATTTTTCTGTGTTTCCAAGCGTTGCAAATCGAACGGGCAGTTTCGTCTGAAAGGGGCTTGTCAATAAGCTGTAACGATGCATAATTGTCGGCAATGAAATTGCGTATAGCTTTCAAATCAGTGTCAGAGGGTTGTGACGGGGGATCCAGCACAAAGAACGTCGGAGGGGAGGTTGGCGCATTTGGTGGATTTGGCTTTGATTGTGGCGCAGTTGGCTGAGAAGGTAGGACAGGTGTTTGTAGAATGTTTGGAGCTGGCGTTTGCTTCGGATGTGGTGCAATCGAAGGGGCGGGTGTTTCAGGCATTATAGGGTTAGACTGTCTGAAGGGCTGTGTCTTGGTTGGTTTTGGCACAGGCGTAGGGGGTCTTTGGACAGGGACAAAAAAGGAGTGCTGTTCCCTATTTGAAATAAGAAAGCATCCTCGAGCTCGCTCTTGAAACAAGTGCAGCTGTGCTAAAGCTAGTAATTCAGCGTAATCTTGGTGTAGATCGTTCATTTATATACAATTCTCTATGATAATGGGAATATAGTGTTTAAACCCTCTCAGTGTATACCTGTTGATTAAAAAATTACGAGCATCATCTATTCCATTTGCAAATAGGTTTTGAAACAGCCTCTCAGTGAATGTGTGGTCGGAAAGAGCTTCGATTTCATAACGGCGCTCGACAATGAAATAAAGGACATTTTCATTGTCACTGAAACGTCGTAGAACCACCCAGAAGGCAACTTTTATGATCCGTTCCAATGTAGCGGCCAACCTGCGCAACATCTTGAGTAAGAATGCGATATCGCAAGGCTTATCTGGTTTTTTAACAGTGCAATGGCAACAAGTGTGAGCTGTCCTCCAGGCAACGTGGGCTAGTTCGTGCATGATTTTGATAAGAGGATCGACCACATTATTTAAACTAGGATCTTTTTTATCGAGGTCCATAAAGTGTGCGCAATAGCTTCTAATTTTGCCTAAAAGGCCCCCATCATACCAGTCGAAGAGTTTTAAGTAGCCATTAGGAGGTGAGAGGCTTCCAGAAAATTGCGTGAGCTGTTCATGAAAGGCTTCCATGTCTGTAATTGGAAGCTTGAGAGATAAAGCCATTTTATGGGTCAGAAGCACATCTGAAATAATAAATTGCAACAAGACATCACGTTGATTGTGGAAGTCCTTCAAGTGTTGTCGGCAATATGCATCGGGTGTGATCACAAGCATTTCTCTTGGAATTTGTTTTGAAGGTGACAGCCTCTCGTAGGATACCAGAGAGGAAGAATAATTTCAATTTCGTTTAAAAAAAATTGGTGGGGAGTAAGGTGTTTAAATGAATAACGCAGCTCTGTTGCCAGAGCTGCGTTACCTGAAATCTACTTTCTATTTGGATTTTTGTTTGTTGATGGATTTTGTGAAGGTTTTTGTGTAGACTTTTGTCCAGGTTTTTGTGTAGTAGCTTGTTTTTTGTCCATGACAATCTCCTTGAATTTGTGTTGTTAAGGTTTTTTTGGGACAATTTAAATCTATCACATCTTTGCGAAAAAGTGTCAACAACAAAATTAAAAAAAATTAAGACATAGCATTACACTAAGGCAGGCAACGTCGAGGAAGAGAAGTAACAGGATAGGCAGGATCGCAAGCGGCAGGATAAGAAGGATGCCTACTATCCTTCTTATCCTGCCGCTTGCGATCCTGCCTATCCTGTTACTTTTCTTCTTAGACATTATACCTGCCCTAGCTTCCTGATGCGTATACCTGTTATCCTGTTACCACTGCATGCATCAGGTGGAGTGGTGGGGTGGTCTGTTGATTAGCCGAAGAGGGTCAGTTGGATCTCTGTCGGTGGGTTTTTCCCTGCTGGACGTGATACCACCCGCCGCGGCCTCGAAACCTGCGAAGGACTAGGCTCAAAGGCATTTTTACGGTTTGCATTTTCTTCCAAATGAACGAGAATTTCTCGTGCGCGTGCAATCACCGGTTGGGGCAGACCAGCCAATCGTGCGACGTGGATTCCGTAGCTTTTATCTGTTCCCCCTTTCACAATTTTACGTAAGAAAACAATGTCCTCAAGCCCTTCCTGTACAGCGACATTGTAATTCACAGCCCCTGGAATTTTATTTTCAAGCTTTGTCAATTCCCAATAGTGGGTCGCAAAGAGCGTTTTGGGTTGTCGTCCTTCTGTAAGAAGCAATTGTTCCGCGACAGCCCAAGCAATGGAGATCCCATCATATGTGCTTGTGCCGCGTCCAATTTCGTCTAGAATGACCAGGGAATTTGATGTCGCATTATTCAGAATATTAGCTGTTTCGGTCATTTCGACCATGAAGGTTGACTGTCCCCGCGAAAGATTATCACTGGCTCCAATGCGGGAAAAGACTTTATCAATAACTCCGATATGTGCCCCTTTTGCAGGCACAAAGGAACCCATCTGCGCCATGATGACAATCAAAGCAACCTGTCGAATATAGGTCGATTTCCCGGCCATATTGGGCCCTGTAATGATAAAGAGACGATGGTTTTCATCATCCATATGAGTGTCATTAGGAGTAAACTTTTCCCCGACATGGAGCATTTCAATGATGGGATGCCGTCCGTCATGGATGGACAACAGTGCTGACGAGTCAACGACAGGGCGGATATAATTATATAACCGTGCAACTTCTCCCAGTGATCGCAATGCATCAATTTGTCCCAATGCCTGCGCAACACGCATGACTTGTGGACCAAACGTTGCTACTTCGATTCTGAGAGCCGTAAACAGTTCATTCTCAATGGCGGAGATTCGATCCTCTGCTGTAAGTACCTTAGTTTCAAAGTCTTTGAGTTCAGGTGTGATATAACGCTCTGCGTTTGTCAATGTTTGACGCCTCTGAAATGTATCTGGCATTCGCTCAGATTGTCCTTTGCTCACTTCGATATAATAACCAGACATTCTGCTGAAGCCAACTTTGATCGATTTTAGTCCTGTACTTTCCCGCAATTGTGCTTGGTATTGAGCCAGCCATTCTTGACTATTGCGGCTCATCATCCTCAGCTGATCGAGCTCTTGATGAAAGCCATCTCGGAAAACACGCCCGTCGCTCAAGCGTGCAGGGGGTTCGTCGACAATGGCCTTGGCGATAAGGGTGGTCATAGCCGGCAATGGGTCCAACTTTTCCATTTCTTCTTGCACCAGTGATGCTTGCGGAAGTGTCTGCAACAGTGCTTTCAAGCGGCCTAAAGGCTCAAAAGAGAGGCGCAGCGCGACGAGATCTCGTGGAGAGGCATACCCGGAACTGATACGCATCATCAGCCGTTCCAGATCGCGCACTTCATCAAGTAGTAAACTCAAGTGATCCATTGCTGTGGGGGATGCAAAGAAGGCTTGCACCGCATCTTGCCTCCTTGCAATCTGCTCGGTTGAAAGGAGAGGCTGCTTAAGCCATTGACGTATTAAACGCCCTCCCATTGCTGTTTTAGTCTTATCGAGCAAATTTAACAGCGTGTTTTTGCGACCGCTTTCATGCAGCGATTCAATGAGTTCTAGGTTGCGCTGTGTGCTTCGGTCTATTGACATATAAGCTGTTGTAGAGTACGTGGAGAGCTCTTTAATATGATCGATGGGGAGGCAAAGGACTTCTTGTAGATATTTGAGGAGCGCCCCTGCAGCATTAATGATGGTGACTTTCCCTTTTAATCCGAACCCGTCTAAGTTGTGTACGTTAAAATGGGTTACCAGAAAGTGATAGGTTGCTTGATGTTCGAAACGCCAGTCATCCAAAGTGTTGAGTAAGAAGTTGAATTGATGCCGTAAGTCTTGAAAAAGAGGTTCATGCTTTTCTTTGAACTTGTTTGAGCAGAGGAATTCGACAGGCTCTAGTCTATGGATTTCATTGAGGAGGTCTTGCTCGGTGTCGAATTCGGAAACTCGAAATTCGGAGGTGGTGAGGTCGATGACAGCGAGTCCGAAAATAGATCCCACTCTTTCGAGAGAGACAAAGTAGTTGTTTGTTTTATCAGACAATAGTGACGAGGTGATGACGCTGCCCGGGGTGACGACACGAACGACTTCCCGTTTGACGAGGCCTTTGGCTAGTTTGGGATCTTCTGTTTGTTCTGCGACGGCAACGCGGAATCCTTTGCTGACAAGTTTATCGATGTAGGGCTCACAGGCATGGTTGGGGATGCCAGCCATGGGGATACCCTGTCGTCGCGTGAGTGTGAGGTCTAATTCGCGTGCGAGAACAGCAGCGTCATCATAGAAGGCTTCATAGAAGTCGCCCATGCGGAAAAGGAGGATAGCATCGCCGGCAGTTTGTTTGCAGGTCTGCCATTGTAGCATCATGGGGGAGTGTTTTTGTTGTTGATTTGAATCTGGTAGAGTTGTCGTTTCAATATTTGTCATATGAACCTTGGGTGTTTTTATTTCCGAGCTCTTTCGTGAACGCGCCCGAGTCCGGAACGACAAAAGGACAAGGACCTAAAGAGGTAATTGCAGAAGGCCCGTGTTAAGGCCCGAAGGGCAGGCCTTTCACAGTCCAGGTCGGAGCGAAGCGGAGGCCTGGGTTAGCCATGGTACACATGGAGTCCTGAAAGGACGACATTTTTTTCATGAACGCACTCATGTGTCAGGCGAAGGGACATAAGGGACAAGGGACCTAAAGGACATAAAGGACGTAAGGGACTTCAAGGGACAAAGGACATAAAGGACAAAGGACATTTGTTGCACCTGTCGTTTACGTCCTTGTCCCTTAAAGTCCCTTACGTCCCTTATGTCCTTTAGGTCCCTTGTCCTTTATGTCCCTTCGCCTGACACATGGGGCGCGTTCATGAAAAAAATGTCGTCCTTTCAGGACTCCATGTGTACCATAACTAACCCAGGCCTCCGCTTCGCTCCGACCTGGGCTGTGAAATGCCTGCCCTTCGGGCCTTAACACAGGACACTTCCGCAATTGCCTCAGTAGGGGCGCTACATCATTGACATGTGTATTATTCCGTTGCCCCAGCTGCAACCAACTCATTACGCATTTGCTGCCATGCAGGTGTTGCTTTAACATCTGGTATACGATGATCCAAAAATTCCAATAAATTCTTAAAGCTCGAGTGTGTTACATTTTTGATTTGTCCTTTCTTAAACTTAGCGACATATAGTTGGACTTCAGGAAGGCATTCGGCACTCAGAGCTTTTTTTAGAGCTAGCTCCACAATTGCTTTGCCATTTCTCCCGGGGATATCATTATCCATTGGAGTATTTACAATTTCGCGCGTCGACTTTACGTTCTGCGATGCTTTAATCAGTTTTTCCTGTTCAGCTTTTGCTTGGTTGGACAACTTTCTGCACATGATCAAACCAAAAATATGAGTTATTAGTCCAACGGTGCCCATTATCACTAGAATGATTGTAATCGTGCTTGTTATGACAAGACCTGCGATCGGAACAATAAGAGGAATAAGACCACCCATCAAAAGGCCAACTCCGATAGCGGTTACAATATTCATGATGCACCGATGAGTTGCGTTTTTTTGAGTAAATTCATAATATGTGGAGCAACCGCCATAGGGATTTACGGGACTAGTCATAGAATGTTCCTTAGGTAAAAATTTTATCCCCACAGTGTATCCAAAAATAATACAATTGTCAAAATAAAAAGATTAAAAGAAGCGATTATGCTAATAACGAGTGAGATAATAAACTAAGCGCCATTATTGCAGCTGTGTCCGTTCTTAAAATATTAGGATGCAAACGCACACCAGCAGCCCCACATTCCCGCAGCTTCCCCTCCTCTTTTTCTGTAAAGCCGCTTTCCGGACCAATACAAAATATAGCCCCTTGCTTACTTTGAGAAGGTTCAAAAACTTTTGCAAATAACGGAGCATTCTTCGAAAGATCTCCAAAAAAACTAGGAAGTGTAAAAGCTCCCCATTTTTCTATGAGTGGCTTCAAAACGATTTTAGGGAGATAAAGCCTTCCACACTGCTTCGTGGAAGATACAAGGATCGCATTCATTCGCTCTAGTTGGTGTTCTGTGAATTGTTTGCGTTCCCCATGTTCTGCCGGAAAGAGCCATATTTGAGAAACGCCGAGTTCTGTTCCTTTTTCCAAAATATAGTCCAAACGGTTCGCTCTTGGGATGGCTTGAGCTAATATGATTTCTGTCGGAGAACATTCCTGAAATTCGACACTGATTATTTCGAGACAGGCTTGATGTTTTGCAATTTTATGAACCGTAGCGATTGCTAAGAACCCTTTGCCATTGATGAGGTCAATTTGATCGCGTTCTTTAGCGCGTGTGACATGGATTAAATGGTGAAATTCATTGTCTATGAGATTGACATGTTGACCAGGTATGAGGTCTTCAGGTGTGTAGAAACGATCAATCGGCATATAAAGTAATTCTCTATTTCAAACAAAGTCTAAGATTTTACCACAGAGATCACAGAGAGAAGAAGAGAAAGAAGTAGAGAGGAGAGGAATGAGTATACATCAGGCTAAGCAAGGCAACATTCTTAGTAAAAAATTCAACGCAAAGGCGCAAAGACCCGAAGCCGCAAAGAGAAGAAAAAGATATTTTTTTATAAAAAAATTATCTCCTCTATTTTCTTTGCGGCTTAGCGTCTTTGCGCCTTTGCGTTGAATTTTTTTACTAAGAGTTGTCTTGCTTAGCCTGATGTGTACTCATTACTCTCCTCTCAACTTCCTCCTCCTCCTCTTCTTCTCTCTGTGATCTCTGTGGTAAAAATCTCTTGCAAAAGCCCTGGGTCAGTCACAATCATTTGCCTACGATGACATCGATGCCGTCGACACCTAGATAGCTCTCTATATGAAATTTGATCTCTGGTGCACTGTAAAAGGCTAAACGATGCATATATTCCCGAAAGCGTTTTCGCAATATCGTTTCTCTTTTCTTCCCGCCGCCCATTTTCGAGTTCGCCAGCGTATAGGCCACATAGATATCTTCAAGCTCATGCGGATCGACCACTTCAAGGCTCCATGTCAAAATCTCCCGTTCACTTTTTGGAGCAGCGACAATATCGATCTCTAGGAAGTCTCCAATGATATCGAGAAATAGTCGGCTGACATTGCGGACATAGAGCGGCATCGACAGATAAACTAAGTCTTCTTTTTGGTAGAGAGGTTCATGTACGTGTAATGGATATGTTTTGGGATTAATTGTTGCGCTGTATTTCATGGGATAGAAAACCCTGACAGCGACTTCTTTGTCGAGCGGCAAAAAAGATTTTTTCAGAAAATCGATTCTAAGATACTGCACTTCAGGATCATTGATCTCTTCCCAGTTATTCCCTTGCCAAGGAAGAGCGATTTTTCTCCATTTCATTGGGACAATATAACTAATTTCGTCGTCATGGCCATGATCGTGAGGCGATTTTATAGCATCCAAATCAGCTTTTGTGATTTCGCTTAAATCGATCACGAGTTCCAATCCTTTCGACTTCAAGGCTTGGATCTCTTCCTCGGCGGCATTGATTGTTTGAGAGAGCTTCTGTGGCCAGATATCAAGAAATTCGTAACCTTGAGGAGGTTCTCCAATGGGGTGGAGGACTTTGATGGGGATTTTCGCAGTAACGAGGGGACTCAATTTTAGTACGAATTCATGGTGTTCCACCGAGGTGATGTTGTGGGCTAGATCGATCAGCGGATTTAGACTGACGAGATTCTTTTTAGCAATCTTTACAACCCATTCGTCGCTGTCAGCAGTTGAGATGTCGAGGAGGACTTCGAGGTCGCCAGGTTCCAGCTCATTGATCACATCCTTGCTGCCGCTTAGCGTGAGGGTGACCCGTTTGCTAAGAAGGCGGTTGGGAAGTAGTCCAATGATTGTTTTATCTGGAGGCAAGTTGACCACTCTGATGGGGACGTTTGGGATCACTTTTGTTTCTGTAATGGAGCGATCGACAAAATACCAGATGACCATTGCCGCGATTACAGCAAGAAGTTTTCTTTGCCAGTTGTGGAGAAAGAATCGAGTAATTACTGAGTCCATTTTTTTATCCATCCAATGAGGTCAAAACCTTTTTCAATAGTAGAGCGTGGTGGTGTAAAGATACTTCGAATGATCCCTTTAAAACGATCGATTTTGATGCCACGAGTCATGATCCCATCGCGCGCAATGGAGACCTTCCCAGTTTCTTCAGAGACCACGATGATTAGGGCATCTGTGACCTGGCTTATGCCTAAGCCTGCTCTGTGGCGTGTTCCCATAGACTTTGACAGCTGAGAGGAGTCGTCAGCAAGGGGGAGTATTGTTGCAGCTGAGATGACAGTGGTCCCTCGAATGATCATCGCTCCATCGTGCAATGGAGTATTGGTCATGAAAACGGTTTCCAGAAGCTCTGGAGAGAACTGTGCGTTTAAAATGACAGCTTTGTTTGCATATTCGTCGAGAGAATCTTGGTTCTCTAACAGTACTAGAGCGCCAATCCGTTTTTCAGATAAGCGATAGACTGTCTGTGCGAGGGAGTCGAGGAAGCGGTCGAAAGTTGTTGTTTCTCGGTATTTTTTCCCTTTGACACTAAGTTTGGAAAGGGCAAGGCGCAATTCAGGCTGAAAAATGATCAGCAGGGCAATGACAGCGACATTGACGAAATAGAGCATCAGCTTTTGGAGCACAGGCAATCGAAACCAGATAGAGGCAGTGTAGAGGGTGACGAAGGCGAGGAGGCCGAGGATCAGGTCCATGGCTCTGGTATTCCAGAAAAAGGAGAGCAGGTAATAAATCATGATCGCGATGATCAAGATTTCAAGACCAGGCACCATCCAGCTTTGCAGTAGTTCGAGCATGATAAATGAGGGAGTTAACGTCAGGTTTTTAAAAGGACATATGATGTTCTTTGTACCAGAAGTGGTAGTTGTCTTTCAAACCAAATTATTTGATTTTAGAAAAAGGGCATTTACATAAAGGACAAAGGACATTTGTTACAGCTGTCCTTTACGTCCTTTGTCCCTTAAAGTCCCTTACGTCCCTTATGTCCTTTAGGTCCCTTGTCCCTTATGTCCCTTCGCCTGACACGTGGGGCGCGTTCACGACTAAAATGTCGTCCTTTCAGGACTCCATGTGTACCATGACTTTCCCAGGCCTCCGCTTCGCTCCGACCTGGGCTGTGAAATATCTGCCCTTCAGGCCCTAACACAGGGCACTTCTGCGATTACCTCATTAGGCCCTTTGTTCTTTATGTATCACTAAACTTTATTGTATGTTGTACCATCAAGAGCTTTCAAAATCGCTTCTTTTCGTCCATTTATATATCTTGTATCAGCTTTCATTGAGGTAGCGAGTGCATGTCTCAAATGTGAAGTATTTGTTCCATGTCCAGGTGACATAATGTCACATGTAACAAGAGCATCCCAAGCAGGTGCATAATTACCGGTCATTGTTTGCGCGGCTGCACTGAGAAATGCCTGATTATAGTCGTGATACTCTGTAATTACGGTACATTTACGAGCATCACTAGTAGTAGCTACTATATTAATTCCAATATATTCTTTTACTCGTTCAGTTGTAATGCTGAGCTGTTTTGGAGTTCCTTTACTTGCATGATATGCTCGAAGAGTTGTTAAAGCTCCTGCTGCATCATTTTTAAGAATTTGGTGTTTCGCAAGTTCTAATTGATATTGCCATGCTAAAGGGCCTGCTGCTTTGATGGCCTTTTCAAGGTGATGGATATTATCACTAATGGCACTATCGTAAAGGGTGCCTGTACTCCCATATGTGCCTGTAGGTTCTTTTCTTATAGAGAGCAATTTTCCGAGAGTACCCGGATAGTGATAGACCGTATCGAGGGCCGCTTCAGCAGCCTCATGGTACTGGTTATTTCTTATTTTTAAAATTATAAGAGCGATCCATCCAATAACAGGCACTAGCAGCAAAAACCAAGCTTTGCGAGGAAGATCTGATTTACGCAGATGTTCGAATTTAAGGCTCTCAACATCTTTTAGACCGTTTGCTACTAGTTCTTTGGCTGACTTGCTATCGCCTTCTTTTGGCAAGAAAGTTTTGTGACATTCTGTGCATTCTAAAACTCTAGTTGTTATTGGAGGTAACGACATAAATATTTCCTTTTGTTTGTTAAATTAATAAACACTAGTATATTTAAAAATCTTTTTCTTGTCAATAAATAAAAAAATAAAAAAATACAAATAGAGCATTGGGAAACTGGAATTTGGATTAGGTACATTTTAGATTCTGTCGCCGCATTCGCATAGCCATCAAGCTAAGAAGGCAAGATCTGAACATTTTACCACAGAGATCACAGAGAAAACAGAGAGATTGGGGAGTAGGGTAGAGATTATTAATCGCAATTTTTTGCTATAGGGTTAACTTTGTCCAAAACGTAGCTTTAGTGACTTATAATTCCCTCTGCGTCTCCCCGCCTCTGCGTCTCTGCGTTAATCATTACAACAATTTTAACGCAGAGACGGGGAGACGCAGAGGGAATTATAAGTCGTAAAGCTATATTTGGATAAAATTAAAACAATAGCCCGATATTAATAATAATAGCAGCTACGCTCTTATACGATCTATTGCCAATAGAATATCATGTTTTCGAGTAGATGTATAATCTCTGTCATGTTTCATGGCACTAGCAAGTGCTCTTTGATGAACTTCAAATTTCGACAGTGACGGTGTATAGATTCTACCTGCGTTATATGCATCGTGAGCATTAACATAGTTTTTGCCTTGCATTGCAAATGCCACAGCAAAGAGAAGAGCTTCTGGCCCATTATGGTAGTGTGTGATTACGCCAAAAACGCGTTCATTACCGTCAGTAGATTTCGACATTCTAGTAGGTTCCGTTAAGTTAACTGCAATGAGGTTTTTCAATTCTCCCTCATTTAGCTTGATCTCTTTAGGGGTTCCTTTATGGGTATTATATTTTCTTAAGGCTTCCAAAGCCTCATTTGGTCTTTCGGCAACCAATAAGTTTTTTGCGAGCGTTAATTGATATTGGTAAGCCAAAGACCCTGCGACAGCGATTGCTTCCTCAATAGCTTTTATATTGTTTTCGGCAATTTCCTTGCTGTAAGGGGCCTTGTTAATAGACTTCATTTTGTCTTCGGCCTTATTATGATAATGGACTTTCCGACATTTTATAATAGCGAGTGCGATCCATCCGATAACAGGGACAAGAACCCATAACCATTCTTTGGCGGAAATGTCAGCATGACGAAAAACGCTTACATCAAGACCTCTGATTTCATTTAAGTCATAGCTTTTTTCTTTCAATTCTTTATCTATTTCCTCAAGTCTTTCCGCTTCTACTTTTTTATAACAATTACTGCATGTTATTGGGTCTATTGACATAAACCAGTCCTTTGTATGTTAAATTAAGAAGCGCAAGTATATTTAAAAATCTTCTTCTTGTCAATAAATAAAAACATACAAATAGAGCATTAGGAATTGGATTAGGTACATTTTAGCTTCTGTCGCCGCATTCGCGGCTTGAGATATTGATTGGATCTACCCCACGCTGACGCATGGGGCTACATGCTGCCACCGCATTCGCGGTTTGTCCTTTTTCGTGAACGCGCCCGAGCCCGCACCCGTTGCCCGAACTCTATCGTAAACCTTATCTCCGTACACG
>JABDBC010000069.1:9982-11972 GCA_013288825.1 Chlamydiota bacterium | reverse complement strand
TTTTACTAGCGTTATGATGGATGGCTCCCTCCAAGATGATGGTAAAACACCTTCAAGCTACGAATATAATGTCGCTGTCACCCGCTATGTTGTCGATATGGCACATACTCTAGGGATCTCTGTCGAAGGAGAATTGGGAGTCTTGGGATCTCTTGAAACCCTAGGCGGCGAAGCGGAAGATGGTCACGGCGCTACTGGCAAGCTCACTTTAGAGCAACTTCTGACAGATCCCGATCAAGCTGTAGATTTTGTGCAACGCACCGGAGTCGATGCCTTGGCTGTAGCAATCGGCACAAGCCACGGAGCATACAAATTTTCCAGAAAACCCACAGGAAAAGTCTTGTCGATCGACCGCATCATCGAAATTCATAAAAAACTTCCCAATTGCCATCTAGTCATGCATGGAAGCAGCTCGGTACCTCAGGATCTGCTTGCTATCATCAATCGGTACGGTGGCAAAATGCGCGAAACCTATGGCGTTCCCGTTGAAGAAATTCAACGTGGGATCAAAGCAGGGGTACGCAAAATTAATGTGGATACAGACAATCGCCTTGCAATGACGGGTGCGGTGCGCAAAGTTCTGACGGAACACCCAGAAGAATTTGACCTGAGAGCTTATATGAAAGAGGCCCGCAGCGCTATGGAAAAGGTTTGTGAAGAAAGAATGACCCAATTCGGCCAAGCAGGGCATGCCTCTGAAGTGCCTATTGTAACGCTAGAACAAATGGCCAAGGATTACGCTTCAGGCAAGTATGGCGAAAGCGCAAAACCGAGAAAAATTGGGGAACAGGCTGTCCTGAGCCATGCGAGATAAAGGACAAGGGGCCTAAGGGACATTGTGCCGGCCCTCCGGGACGGTATGTGTTGGTTGGCGGTTACCCAGGCTTCGCTTACCCCTCCGGGGAGCTTCAGCCTGGGCTATTACATGAACAGGCCCTCCGGGCTGTTTGCAGTGCCTGTTATTTGCTGTGCCATATATGTCGAGATTGTTCAGTAAACAAAGGATGTTGCAAACAGCCCGGAGGGCCTGTTCATGTAATAGCCCAGGCTGAAGCTCCCCGGAGGGGTAAGCGAAGCCTGGGTAACCGCCAACCAACACACACCGTCCCGGAGGGCCGGCACCAAGTGCCTTTTCTTATTCAGTCTTTTTTTCTTATATCTTCTACATTATGGTCCACATAAGGCTGAGCTAAATCGAAAAGCTCTCCATAAGCATGGCCACATATTACTTTATGAGCTTGCAGAGCCTCTCTGGAAGCCTTCGCTTTTAATTCTGCTCTCTTAAGTTTTCCTTCAGCTTTTGATAATCCGTCAGACTCTTTTCCAGCCTTATCAACAGCAGCCTGAGCCTGCTTCAATGCCTCTTCATTTGCGTCAGCATTTTTTGCTAATTTAGTAAGCGTATCGCCTAATTTTTTATGATGGTTTATATAATCCTGTTTATAATCATAATCAAACACTATGTGATCAGATTTGCGTGCAGTAAGTAAAACAACAGCTACCGCCATAAATGTAATACTCGTCAGCCCAACTACCACTGCCGCAGTAATTAAACCTGTAGCACTCGACAAAACTGTTACTCCAGCCAAAGCGGAAACTGATAGAATTCCACTTGCAAATCCTATAAGAACACCTGCAAGAGCTAAGCCCAATGCAAGTAGCGCAACAGCCGCAATAATTCGAGCAATTTTGTCGATATTACAACATCCATATCTACGCGAGGGATCTGCAAGTAAGTTGTATTCTGATGTAGTATTGATTTTTAAATCTACAAGTTTGATTTGATTTAAATCGCTGTCTGAAGCCCGAGGTCTTGGTGGGAGCGGTGGTGGATCTAATGGTCTAACACGCGGTGATGTCGGCAATGCTGCTGGTAAAGCTGTAGACATATTTTCTCCTCTGTGCTCATTTCGTTCTTCATATCGGTTCAGTTCAAAAAAAGAGGACTTTGGTTGCCCAAAGTCCTCTGCATTATAGCTTAACATCATAA
>JABDBC010000069.1:7448-9972 GCA_013288825.1 Chlamydiota bacterium | reverse complement strand
CTACTATTTGCTCTTATCGTCTTTAGGACATTCAATCTCATACTCATTAAAAATTGCAGCAATAGTGGACATTTCTTTCCAAGCAATGCCGCACTCTTTTCTAAATGCCTCAAGTTCAGCTGTGGATGCCTCTACTTTCTTGTCTGCAGCATTCATCCTTGTTATGAGCGCATCTCGAGCTGTTGTTGCAGTTTTCAGTGCAGCAGTTGCATTTAAAGATGCATCAGTCATGGCTCGAAATTGTTTCAGTAGATCATTAGCCTCATTACGAGCAGCGTCTGCTGCTATTTGCTCATCAGACTTGAGAGGACCGGCACCTGATCCTGCAGGGGCAGCAGAAACTGGAGTTGCTACAGGAACTGGAGCTTCTTTTGCGGCCTTTTCTTTTGCGACAGCCGCTTCTACTGCTACATCATAATCCTTCCCCAGTTTTGCGCTTTCTTCTTGTGCTTCTTTATTTTTGGCGGCAGCCTCATCAAATTTATTTTGAGCCTCATTAAGTTCTTTACGAGCAGTATCTTGTTCGTCTGTAGCTGCGTCAATTTTGTTGCCTAATACTTCAAGACCATCGGCAAATTTCTTATAATGAACTGCAGCCTCCTTACACACGTCAACAGTGACTGGCTCTGATGTAGGTTTGCGAGGTGTAAGTAAAAGAACAGCAGCAGTCATGAATGCGATGCTGGTTAATCCTACAATGACTGCAGCGCCAATTAAGCCTGGTGTCGTTGTCAAGATTGTTACTGATGCCAAAAGTGTAAGCGGTAGGAATCCAACTCCAAATCCGACTATAGCAGCAGCAAGAACTGCTCCAAGTGCAAAAAGAACTGCAACCGCAATAGCTTTAGCGACTTTGTCTGCATTAAAGCAACCGCATCCGCGATCTTTTGCTGCTGTAGTTTTAGAAAATACTTTGATTGCTGGTTCTATATTGCCTAATGTTGCAGCAGAGCCAGATCTCTTTTCATCTAAATCTGTTCTGGGTGCTGGACTAGTTGCAGCTGCTCCTGATGGTTGGGGCATAATTTCTTCTCCTTAGTTTGAGTTTTTTGTTTAACTTTTAAGTTTTTTACACGCGTTTGCATGTGTTGCACTAGACTATACTAAAGTTTAATATTTTATGTCAACTATACAATTTGATTTTTCGATATTTTTATTTTTCATATACTAACACATGTTTTTAAATAGTATATTGTATTAGAAAATCGACATTGCAAACTATCAATATTAACGTTTTTTTATCTTTCTTTTCTCTTTTTGTAGCCCACACCTAAGAGATCGTCAAAAAATAACCTATACAACTCCATAGGAGAAATTGCGTCTTAGCTCTCGTAAAATTACTTCTGAACAGCCCACAACAGGGGTTGTGCACAAATATCGCCCCGGAGGGCCGGCACAAACTAATTGTCGATTTTTTCACAGCCTCTCCCTGGTTAATTTAGGAGGGCTGTTAATTGTGGTTGGCTGCTTGCGGCGCATTGTTTGATTTGGGGTTAAAAAAAAAGAGTCACCCTTACAGAGCTCATAACCATGCACGAGCTCTGTAAGGGCGACTCTTATAGCAATTCTAGAACACACAAATAGCTTTAAAAACTTCAACTCCCCCATCTTATTCTGATATCAAAAATAAGATGAGGAAATCGAAACCTCTATTAACTATTTACTTCTTAGCAGGAGAGGGACCAGTGCCAGGAGGTGTTGTTGAGTCAGTAGGAACTGTTTCATCCTTTTTAGGGGCTACTGGTTTCACTGCTTCAATCTGTTCTGGATATTTTCCCAAAATGAATTCAAGATGCCACTTAGCATGTCCGCAAACCACTTCATGATCAGTAAGAGCTTTTGTTGCTGCTTCAAATTTCTTCTGAGCAGCTTCATGTGCCAATACCTCTTCTAATTTTGCTGGTTCTGTTGCTGGAGAAGAAGGTGCAGATGAAGATGAACTTGCTCCAGCTGCCGCCTTTTTCTTAGCCGCTTCATCTGTAGCTATTCTTGCAGCTTCCGCTTTGCTGTCTAGCTCTTTTTGAGCAGCCGCTACATCGGCTTTTAACGTACCGATTTTTGCCAACAATTCCTCGTGTCGTGTTTGATACTTCTGCTCGAGTTGTATCATAACTGCGTCAGAATTTTTTTTGATTTAGACAATAGAACAGCAACAGTAATTAAAATACCGCCGATTACTACTGGGAGTGCAATTGCAGTAACCATACCTGCTGTAGTCGCCAAAATTGGCACTGCTACAATAGCTGGAAGCGCTATTAGGCCAAGAGCACTAGCAGCTAAAGCTAAAGCTGCAGCAACAAGTACTGCGCCAAGTGCGCCTAATACAACAGTAGCAATGCATCGAGCGATCTTATCTGCATTGCAGCATGATGTAGAAGAGGGTTCTTCTTTTGGTGTGTAGCCAAAATCTTTTAATTTAATAGTTTCTGCAGAAACAACTGGTTTTGTTGATGTACCTTTGTCTGCTTCTGATTTTCCTTTATCTTCAGCTTCGCCTTTTCCTTTGCTTGCTATTGCTGCTGCG
>JABDBC010000069.1:0-7438 GCA_013288825.1 Chlamydiota bacterium | reverse complement strand
AGCGGAAGCTGCAAGAATAGCTACAGATGAAGCGGCTAAGAAAAAGGCGGCAGCTGGAGCAGATGAACTTAGGTCTGGGGCTCCGCCTGTTGCGCCTAATGATGCTGCCATAATTTTCTCCTTAATTGAGAGTTTTAATTTTCACGTTTTCTTACACGCGTTTGCATGTGTTGGACACAACGATACTAAAATGTAATATTTTCTGTCACTAAATGATTTCACTTTTGCGATTTTTTTTCTTGGAAGTTAAATTAAGACCTGCTTTTTAAGTAGCATATTACACTAAAACAAGACCTTACGACTAGAAGACGCATGGTGCTAATTTTTCGTGCCCGTGCAAGGAAGGGACAAGGGACCTAAAGGACATAAGGGACATAAAGGACAAGGGACATAAAAGATTTAATGCGTGTCCCTTACGTCTCTTGTCCTTTATGTCCCTTATGTCCTTTAGGTCCTTTGTCCCTTCCTTGCACGCACACGGGCACGAAAAATTTTCTTCTACATAAAATACTCGTTGCCCCTTCTGGCTCTTTTTCCCCACACCAATGCTGGCAATATAAACACAAAAAAGGCGTACAGTGCATCCAAAACAGGCATATAAAACACATCCGTTTGAATCCATCCCCAGGAAATCGTCAGAGGCTTTTCAAATGCATTCACAAGCCCAAACTCAATCAGCGTAGAAATCACTGCAAAAAAGAATGTCATGATGGGCAATGTGCTAGGGCTGTCCGAAAAAAAATGCCGACGTTGGTTGTACAGCAAAGCGGTCGTCAGGCAGTATCCCAGACCATAAAGACCCAACCTACCATCTGTCGAAAGGAGATCCAACACCAATCCCGCTAAGAACGAGTGCCAAAGACAAGTAATATACGACTTTTGATAAAACGAAATTATCAGATAAGGAGCAAAAAACATCAAACGCACGTTGGAAAACAACGGAGGGAAAACAATCAAAAAGAAAAGCGTTACAGCAAGAGCCACTAAAATATTTTTTCGTTCAAGGCCGACCTGAAACAAACTAATATGCTCCTTTTGAAGAGATCATGCTAGGGATTGTTTTAGCAATAAGTTTCATGTCTAAAAGCATCGAGTGATTATCGACATATTTTTCGTCGAGTTCGATGCGGCGATGATAACTGGTGTCGTTGCGGCCCGAGACTTGCCAGATACATGTAATCCCCGGACGCATCGACAGTATTTTGACAGCCTTAATTCCCAGATATTGAATGACCTCTTCTTCCACAACTGGACGAGGTCCAACGACACTGAGATCCCCTTTTAGCACATTCCAAAACTGAGGCAATTCGTCGAGCGAAGTTTTCCGCAAAAAAGCTCCGATGGGGGTGATGCGAGGATCTCTTTTGAGCTTTCGGGTATTTTGCCATTCTTCGCGTAAAGCGGAGTCTTTGTTAAGCAGTTCTTGAAGCCGTTGATCAGCGTCAGGGTGCATGGTTCTAAACTTATAGCATTTAAACGGTTTGCCACCGCGGCCAATGCGTGCGTGGGAATAAATGGCATCCCCTTTTGAGCTGAGGCGGATGGCGAGGGCGATGCTGAGGAAGAGCGGTGCCAGCAACAGGAGTGCAAGGGAGCTAAAAACGATATCAAATAGACGCTTGATGGGTCTATGTTTGATGGTGTATTGGTGCTTTGAGATCTTATACGAATGAAAATTAGACATAATTTATTATTCCCAAGTTTACAAAAAAAATTAAACGCTAAGGGACATAAAGGACAAGGACGTAAGGGACATAAGGGACATAAAGGACAAAGGGACCAAAGGACCTAAGGGACAACAAATGTCCTTTGTCCTTTATGTCCCTTGTCCTTTAAAGTCCCTTATGTCCTTTAGGTCCTTTAGGTCCCTTCGTCCTTTACGTCCCTTTGTCCCTTCTTCACAGGCCTTATTCCCGATAGACGATCCAGCGCGCAAGGTCTTGCAACACGCCTCCACCCCCTGGCAACTGCGAAATTCTCTCAAGCGCCGATGTCAGCAGCTTTTCCACTTGCAACCTCGATTCCTCTATCCCCAACAACGTTGCAAAGGTCGATTTTTGCTTGATTCCATCATTTTCACTATCCATATCTTCCACATCGTCGAGAATCTGAAATGCCAACCCTATTTCCCGTCCAAATTGCCGCAAAATCTCAGACTGCTCGTCCGATGCTTGGGCGATGATAGCTCCAAACTCCAATGATGCCACGAACAAGGCGCCCGTTTTGCACTGATGCAACCTTGTCAGAGTGGCTATATCTATCTTCTTCCCTTCTGATTCGATATCCATGATCTGTCCTGCGATCATTCCATCATTGCCTCCAGCGCGGCTGCTGAGGACTGCAACCAATTGAATGCGCTGCTTATCAGTTAGACCGGGAGCTTCCGCAAGGAGTCCAAACGCATGTGTAAGCAAGAAATCGCCTGCAAGGACCGTATGCCCTTCGGGATAAGTTTTGTGAAGGGAAGGTTTGCCTATGCGAAAGTCATCGTCATCCATACAAGGGAGGTCATCATGGATCAAGGAATAGGTATGGACCATTTCCAGGGCACAAGCGGGGATGAGCGCTAATGATGAACAAGCATTTAGAGCTTCAGCAGCAGCCAGGGTCATGATGGGTCGAATCCGTTTTCCGGCGCCTAATAATGAGTAGCGAGTTGCGTGGAATAAAGAGCAATAGGGCTGCTGGGTTTCAGGAATTAATAAATTGAGTTGCTCCTCTATGAGATTGCCCTTTTCAGATAGATATGTGGCCAAGGATGTCATCATATCACCCGATTTGCTGCTTGCGCCAAGACGGGAGCTTTACCAATCGAAATGTAGTCAAAACCTTTTTTTGCCATCTCTATTGCATTGTATTGATTCCGTCCATCAAAAAACGCATTCCCTTTCATTTTCTCGCGCAGCAACGCAAAATCGAGAAAACGGAACTGCTTCCATTCCGTAATCAATACGATCGCATCGGCGCCATCCACCGCATCGAGTTCATTTTGACACCAAGTCACCTGTGTCGAGTCGACGATCAATTTTTTTGCATTATCCATCGCAACAGGATCGTACAGGCGAACATTAACACCAGCTTGCAGCAACTGTCTAATGAGAACAAGCGAAGGTGCTTCCCGCATATCATCCGTGTCAGGTTTAAAAGCCAATCCGAGAATAGCAACAGTTTTTTCAGAAATCCTATCTACCCCTTCTTCGCGATAATATTCAAAAATTTTGTTTCCCATAACTTGCTTTTGGCGAACATTGACGGTTTCTACAGCTTCTAGAAGGGGCATGGGATAGTCCAACGATTGGGCATGATGACGCAAAGCTCTGATATCTTTTGGAAGACATGAGCCGCCGAATCCAGGACCTGCATAAAGAAAGCTGTATCCGATCCGTTTATCCGCGCCAATTCCCTTTCGGATCAAATTGATATCGGCTCCGACATGTTCGCAAAAGCCTGCCAATTCATTCATGAAAGAGATACGGGTGGCAAGCATCGCATTGGCAGCATATTTGGTCATTTCTGCAGAGATAGCGTCCATCACAAGAAAGCGTTCGTGATTGAGCATAAATGGGGAGTAGATCTCTTTCATGATAGCGATGGCGCGCTCTTGATCAGAGCCGATGATGACGCGATCCGGTTTCATGACATCTTGGATGGCACACCCCTCTTTCAGAAATTCGGGATTCGAGACCACATCGAAGTTGGGGATGATTCCACGTTGACGCAAATGACTTTCGAGCATTTGTGCGCAGGCGTGGGCGGTGCCGACGGGAACCGTGGATTTGTTGACGATGACGCGGTAGGAGTCATCCATATAGAGGGCTAGGGAGGAGATGACCTTATGAACTTGGTTGAGGTTTGCGTGGCCATCTTCAGCGATTGGGGTGTCGACGGCGATGAAGTAGACCGAGTTTGAGGAAACAGCAGCGCGGTAGTCGGTGGTGAATTGGAGCCGTTTCGCTTTTAAATTGCGGCGGACCATTTCCTCGAGGCCTGCTTCGTAGATGGGGATTTCGCCGCGGTTGAGGAGGCCGACTTTTTCAGGGATGATATCGAGGCAGGTGACGTGGTGTCCCATTTCTGCGAGGCAGGTGCCGGTGACGAGGCCTACGTAGCCTGTGCCGATGACGAGCAAGTGCATAACAAAATCTCCGTTGTGAGAAGGAATGATACTTGATTGTAAAATTAAATAAAACAGCGTATTCTTGATAAACGTGATAATTAAAAAATTCGTGCGCTTTAAATGGCGTCCTTTCAGGACTCAACTATGAGATTGACCTATCCCAGGCCTCCGCTTCGCTCCGACCTGGGCTGTGAGATGTCTGCCCTTCGGGCCTTAGCGCAGGCCTTTTGCGCTGTGAGAATTTGCCTTTCGGACTCAACACAGTGCCAGCCATCGCAGTAAAAGGCCTGCGCAAAGGCCCGAAAGGCAAATTCTCACAGCGCAAAAGGCCTGCGCTAAGGCCCGAAGGGCAGGCATCTCACAGCCCAGGTCGGAGCGAAGCGGAGGCCTGGGATAGGTCAATCTCATAATTGAGTCCTGAAAGGACGCCATTTAAAGGACACCAGCACGAAGGATTGCATACTCACTCTTGAGGTTAAATGAAAGATAAGCAAATTGTTTTAAAGAATGTCAGAGTACATAACCTGAAGTCAATAGACCTCACCCTCGACACCAACAACCTCATCGTCATGACTGGTGTCTCCGGCTCGGGCAAATCCTCCCTCGCTTTCGACACCCTCTATGTCGAAGGTCAACGCCGCTATGTCGAATCGCTTTCGACTTTCGCCCGCCGCCAATTGGGTGAAATGGCAAAACCCGATCTAGAACACGCCTCAGGCATCTCCCCCACTATCGCCATCGAACAAAAAACAACCGGACGCAATCCCCGATCTACTGTCGGGACCCTCACTGAAATCTACGACTACATGCGGGTCCTCTATGCACGGATCGGAATCCCCCATTGCCCTATTAGTGGTGAAGTGGTTTCTCCACAAAGCCGTGAACGCATCATAAAAGTCGTCCAAAACCTTCCAGCAAGCACCAAACTCATCGTATTAGCCCCATACGCTCACGGGAAAAAAGGGGAATTTAAAGAAGACTTTCAGGAATTGCTCCGCAAGGGATTCACCCGAGCCCGTGTCGATGGCAACATGGTCAATTTAGGCGACGAACTGACGTTAGACGGAAATCTCACTCACGATGTCGATATCATCATCGATCGCCTTGTCGTCGATGCCGCAAATCATTCCCGCATCGCCGAAGCCATCACCTCCGCATTAAATTTAGGCAACGGCATTTGCAGCATTCTCCATGCCGACACTTTGGAAGAACAGATGTTCTCCATGCATGCCTATTCTCCAAAATCTGGCCTCAGCTACACCTCGCTGGAACCGCATGACTTCTCCTTCAATAGCCCTTCAGGGATGTGTCCACGGTGCTATGGATTAGGGATTTGTAATGAATTTATCCTGGAAGAAATCATCAATCCAGAACTCAGCATCGCAGAAGATTGCTGCAATATCGCAAGCTCTTTTCAAACGGTCCGCTACGGCAACATTTATCAAAACTTAGCAAGCCTCTACCGCTTTGATGTCCACACTCCCTGGAAAAAGCTCTCCAATGCTGCCAAAAACGTCTTTCTTTATGGCACGGAAAAAAAATGGACCCGGATGAACTTCATACATCCTATCACTGGCGCAACCTGGAGCGATCACATCAATTGGCGTGGAGTTCTGTATGAGGCCCATACCCGTTATGCCGAAGCAAAAAGTGAGTTCTATCGCAAGAGAATGAAAAAAATCATGAAGGAGCAGATCTGCCCAGAATGTCATGGCAGTCGCCTAAAACCCTATCCTTCCGCGGCGGAAATAAACGGACTGCACATTCAAGACCTCACTGCAATGACTGTGGCGCAATGCCTCGCATTTTTTGAAAACCTCTCCTTGGAACCTCGCGATGCTCTAATCGCCAACGATTTATTAAAAGAAATTCGTCAGCGTCTACAGTTCCTCATGGAGGTCGGTCTTCATTATCTGACTCTCAATCGAACAGCACCAACTCTCTCCGGCGGTGAAGCCCAACGGGTGAGACTAGCCTCTCAAATAGGATGTGGACTCGTCGGAATCACCTACATATTGGATGAACCCTCTATTGGACTGCATCCACGCGACAATCAAAAGTTGATCCACACCCTCAAACACCTCCGCGACATGGGCAACACTGTCATTGTGGTGGAACATGACGAGGAAACTATTTGGGAAGCGGATCATATTGTCGATTTTGGACCTGGTCCCGGGAATCGAGGAGGGGAAATCGTCGTCGATGGCGATATCCTCGATCTATTAGAAAACGATCGCTCGATGACCGGAGCCTATTTGAGTGGAAAATTGACCATTCCTATTCCCAAAAAGCGCCGTAAACCCTCCAAGGAATTCATCGAAATCAAGGGTGCAAGCCACCACAATTTGAAGAATATCACAGTTAAAATCCCCATAGGGCTATTTGTGGGGATCACCGGAGTTTCGGGGTCTGGAAAGTCTTCCCTCATCACAGAAATATTGTTTCCAGTACTAGCAAATCATCTCCATGGTAGCGAGCATCCTGTCGGAGCGCATGAGGCTTTGAAAGGGGTCGACCTTTTGGACAAAGTGATCGCTATCGATCAAACTCCCATTGGACGCAATCCGAGATCAAACCCTGCCACCTATATCAAGCTCTTCGACGATATCAGAGATCTGTTTACACAATTGCCTGAAAGCCAAGCGCGGGGATATAAACCAGGTCGCTTCAGCTTTAATGTCAAAGAAGGCTCCTGTCCTCAATGTGAAGGGATGGGAATGGTGAAGATTGACATGGATTTCATGGAAGATGCATGGGTGGAGTGCTCCTTATGCAAAGGAAGGCGCTTTGACCACGATACTCTTTCAGTACTTTATAAGGGCAAAAACATCTATGACATCCTCGAAATGGAGGTAGGGCAAGCTTTAGAGTTTTTCACTAACATTCCTCACATCAAACATAAGCTGGAAACCCTGCAAAAAGTGGGCTTGGAGTATTTGAAGATCGGCCAATCCTCCACAACACTGTCCGGTGGGGAAGCACAGCGTGTAAAGTTGGCCAAAGAACTCGTGCGACCAGCCACCGGAAGAACCCTCTACATTTTTGATGAGCCAACGACTGGGCTCCACTTCCATGACATCAAACATTTGCTTGAAGTGTTGAATGAATTAGTCGTTCGTGGCAATACCGTCGTAGTCATCGAACACAATATGGATGTGGTCAAAACGACTGACTGGATCATCGACATGGGCCCAGAAGGGGGTGAAGGTGGCGGAGAGGTCATTGCAGCGACAACACCTGAAAAAATTGCCTTGATGGAAACCCCCACAGGACATGCCGTCAAAGAGGCCTTGCACTATGATGTGAGATCCAAGATCAAGG
>JABDBC010000068.1 GCA_013288825.1 Chlamydiota bacterium | reverse complement strand
AATATTACTGTAAAAAGATAAAATGCCATTTACAGTAATGAATTTACCTGATAAAATATTACTGTAAACAGGAAAAATGCCATTTGCCGAAAAAAATGGAGAGACATAAAGCATGAACAAAAAGCCATCGTTTTCCGGCCGCATTCAGGAACTTGCTAGTCTCAGACGATTTCTGAAAAAAAAATCCTCGTCACTCATTGTAGTACGAGGTCGCCGACGTATCGGAAAAAGCCGATTGATTGAAGAGTTTGCTAAAGGCTATCGCTTCTATTCATTTGCAGGACTTGCACCTACTGAGCACACAACGGCACAATCACAACGAGATGAATTCGCCCGTCAACTTAGCGAACAGGTTGCGCTCCCAGAAGTCAAAGCCGATGATTGGGGAAAACTATTTCATCTCTTTTCAGAAAAAATCCAAAAAGGAAGAGTCATCATATTATTCGACGAAATCTCTTGGATGGGGTCTAAAGATCCTGATTTCCTAGGTAAAGTGAAGAATGCTTGGGACCAGAAATTCAAAAGCAATCCGGAACTCATTTTGGTTCTTTGTGGGTCTGCATCTGCCTGGATCGAAGAAAATATTTTGAGCAGCACTGGATTCCTTGGACGCATTTCTTATACTTTGACTTTGGAAGAGCTTCCTCTTCCTGATTGTGAATGGTTCTGGGGTAAGATGGCAGACAATATTTCAAGTTTTGAAAAGCTTAAGCTTTTAGCTGTTACCGGAGGGGTACCCAAATATCTCGAAGAAATTGATCCAACTATCAGCGCAGAAGAAAATATCCGGCAGCTATGCTTTAAGAAAGGAGGCCTTCTTGTAGATGAGTTTGATCATCTTTTCTCGAATATTTTCCAAAGAAAATCCCCTTTGTATCAAGAGATTGTCAAAAAACTCACTTATGGCTCCAAGGAACCGGTACAGCTTGCGAGGGAGCTAGGTGTCGATCTTTCCGGGCCATTCAGCGAATCTCTTGAGGAGCTGGCTTTCTCTGGCTTTATTAGAAGAGACTACACGTGGCACATTCAGACAGGTCAAGATTCAAAACTGAGTAAATTTCGACTTAGTGACAACTATGTTCGGTTTTATTTGCGATATATCGAAAAGTTCCGGACTAAAATTGATAGAGGTGGATTTGAGTTCAAGTCCCTCATGTCTCTTCCCGAATGGAACACAATTATGGGGCTTCAATTTGAAAATCTGGTATTGAATAATCGAAAACTTCTTCATAGTTCCTTAGGGGTAAGCCAGGAGGATATCATCAGCGAAAACCCCTTCTACCAAAATCGTACGACAAAAAAGCCTGGCTGTCAAATAGATTACATGGTGGAAACAAGATTTAATACTCTATACGTGTGTGAGATAAAATTTTCTAAAAATCTTATAGGAACTGAAGTAATTAGTGAAGTTCAAAAGAAGATCGAGCACATGAGTCGACCCAAGGGATTCTCGTGTAGACCAGTATTAATTCATGTTAACGGTGTTAGCGATGACATTATCGACAGTTGTTACTTTGCATCAATTGTGGACGTGGGTGATTATTTTCGATCAAAGCCTAAACCGAAATAACACCCAGAGCAGAAAAGTAACAGGATATGCAGACATGCGCATCAGGCAAAGGCAGGCAATGTCGAAAAAAAAAGTAACAGGATACGCAGGATCGCAAGCGGCAGGATAGGAAGGATAGTGGGAGATACACTTGATAGGTAAAAGAAATTCCAAAGAGAACCGCAAAGCGAAGTGTCAGAAAGAAAGTAAAGGACGAGGTCCTTTACTTTCTTTCTGACACTTCGCTTTGCGGTTCTCAGGGGCTTCCAGAGCTATTTAGCATCAATTATCATCGACTATCGTACTACAAGCCCATCTGCACTATCCTTCTTATCCTGCCGCTTGCGATCCTGCGCATCCTGTTACTTTTTTTTCCCCGCCTGTCTTAGCCTGAAATCTATTGTCTGCTGCTCATCCTGTTTTGGGCTCGGTGTTGGTGACCGCGTAGTTCAGGATTTCCTCGTAGGATGAGGAGGTCCCTGCGTTTTTAAATGCAGCTTCAAACAGTCTCGTCGCTTCTTCACGTGCAAGTCCTTCCTTGTTTCTAATTCTTTTGTACAATTCGGTGCGCATCTCAACAATTTTTTCCACAAGCGATGCATCGTTATAAATGGCCATCAGCAATGTTGGGGGGGCTAAAAATACGCGAATCTTTGCGGGACTTTTTGGTGTGATGAAGTTCAACAAAGAAACATAGCCCGGGGGAGCATTCACGTCGCTAGAATTCAGTGCTGCTTCTTCCTCATCGTCGGTATCTTCTGTTATTTCCCTTACGATAAATTCTTTGCCCGTCACTTCGTTTGGCTTGACTTCATCCTGTTGCAAACCTTGCAACATCAGATAAAGGCCGTAGTGTAGGTCTTGTGTGGGCATTGCGAGGCGTGAAATATAGGAAGCATCAGGATAACTTTTATCAAATGCGTTGTCAGCAGCAGTTTGGAGGCTATCGATAATTTCGTCTAGGAAGTGGGGATGTTTTTCGAGAAGCTCAAGAAAAAACTTTTGCTTACCATAAAGATTTGTCATCAATTGTTTAAGGAGGGCCCTGGTTTGTATGTGGGCTAGTTGTTTTTTGGATCGAGCTTCTCTATTCAGAATCAAATGCAAACTAAGGCGTGCTGTCCCTTCAGCTTTTGTAGCCTTTTCTGCATCTGGGTCTTTTGTTTTGGACCCTACGCGAACAGTGTCATATTGCTCTTTGAAAAGATCATCCATTGGAATGTGTTCCGCATTTTTCATAAAATGGACATAACTTGCTTGCAAGGTGGCGAAGGAGCGGTAGCTTTGGAGCCGCGAGTACGTCATCGAGGCTAAAACAATTAAAATGGCTGTGACGTATATCAAAACATGCATACAAAGCCTCTTCTACTGTTCATAAAATACCACCTTTGTCGAATTTGGCAATGGAAAAGCGAAGGTTGTTTCTTTCGAATCGTCGCGATGATCAAATTTTTGCGTCACAATAATTCTCATGAGCGGGGGCAGCTGTTGATACTCATATTTCCATTCTGGAATCCAGTCTGCGGAGGGTTCGACTTTTCTTTCTTTCCTCGATCCTTTTAAATTTTTTTCGATTTTGCTACGGTCTTTCTCGGGGGGAACAAAGAAAGAAAAATGTAGTGAAGTCACATGGTCTAATAGAACCTCCATGCGTGCTTGGAGAGGCGGTGATGGTTCCCACATTTCTGGTGAGGACCAAGATGCTAAACAGAGGCGTTGATTTTTATCTACGAAAAGGCGTCCTAATGTTTGTACAGATTGATCAGTTTTAATATCGGTATTGGTTTTGTAGACAAAGAGAAGGCTTGAATAGTCTCCGGTTGAGAGAGTTCCCAATTCGTTATCTGTAAAGAAATAAAAATGTTCTTTGTTGCGATAGAAAAATTGTCTTTCGATGTTCGGAATCACCTGCATCAAACGAGTTTCGACATAGCGTTGTTGAAACCCTTCTTTTTGCTGCCTATTGGTCTCCTTGTCGAGCCATGCGGTTTGGCGATAGAAGTACCCCAAAACGGAAAGGAGCAGAATTGTTAGGGATGTTGCGATTAAAACCTCTATAAGGGTCATGTAGCGGACAAATTTCCTTTTCATCACGGCCCACCCTCATCCGTTTCAGATTTGCGGGTCTGCATCATATGATGTCTGACAATAGTCGTAATATATGCGTATTCCGCTTTATCTTCTTCTTTGTGTGTGCGATGAAAAACAAATGTGAGCTTTACTCGATAAGCATTCCATTCTTTTGGATCATCAAACTTGTGTTTTATAATATCAAAGTACAACGAGCCGGTATAGGGGAGGTTTTTGTTGAAACCTGAAGCTTTTAACATGTCTTGAGTGATAGGAATCATCCTTTTTGTTTCAACGTCATTCCAGTCAATCCTATTCAAATGAAGTTGTTCCAGTATACGCACATAAAGAAGATGAGCTGCATGATCGAGCTCCATGCGTTGAATAAATGCTGTTTGTTGTGTCAGCATCGATACTTGTGGGGCAATCAAAGGGATGGCGCAAAGGGCTATCAGGGCCAATGCTATCAACACTTCAAGCAGAAGCATATGTCGCTTTTTAGCTTTTTTTAGCATTGATCGCCTCTACTGTTCTAAAGGTTATCTCTTTGTTGTAATTTTCTTCGCTTCTATCCTTTAGGTTAGGTAAATCATCGGTGATTGAAATGGGTGCTGGATGTCCTGGCAAAACGATGTAACGTGTTAGCACGCCAGGGCCATCAATTTCATGAGTGGAAAGGCGGATAACACCCTGGGACATCTCAGACCCCCCCGAGAGAAATTTCAGCTCGAGTTGGTTCACCTCTCTTTCAAGACCTGTAAAGTTAAAGTGTTGGATGTACCGTAGGTGACGCTTTCTGCTCACTTCCTTCAACCAAGGACTTGGCAGGGATACTTTGGGCAGCAGTTCTAGAAAAAAACCGTTTCGTTCTTCAGTGAGGGTAACGACCACGTTGATATTTGCGTGGAAAATCAGCATCAAATCTTGAGCTAAACGAAGCTGGTCGACGACAAGGTCAACTTCAGATCGAAAGCGCTGCTCGCGTATCGCATACGTGACATTAATTCCGATGATCCCCGCGAGGGATCCCACAATTGCAATGACGACAAGCAGCTCCAACAAAGTAAAATAAAGGCGACGAAACATAAGCACAACCCACAGACGGTCTATTTGTTTGACGCTGCGCGAGAGCTTGTGTATGCATTTAGACTGGGCGACGATACATTAATTGCCCCAGTAGTCTGATCATACGTAACAATGTAACGTTGTCCCCATCCATCTACTTGCAATGCTTGAGGATCTTGAACTAGCGGGGAATTTTGGATGACTGCTGGCCAGTTGGCAAGATCAATACCGGGATTTTCGGCTGCTGCAAGACTTAAGATGGTTTGTAGTTTTTCAATACCGGCACGTGTTTTAAATGCTTTCCCTTCATCGAGTGCGCCTCTGTAATTGTAAGCGACGACTCCCATGATGAGCGCGATTAAAAACATGACGATCATGATTTCGATCAAAGTGACAAAACGTCTTGTCAGAGACTTGTAGATGTTTGCATTCATTGGTTTTCTCCTATTTATTAAATTTTTTTATTATAATTTATATCATTCATATATTTTTTTACGATCATTTTGTACCGTCCCTGAGAGCCATTTGAATTAGCCTAATGCATAAAATGAAGTTTTACCACAGAGATCACAGAGAGAAGGGGAGAAAAGGAGTAGAGAAAAGAGTAAGATAGATCCAAATTTTTCTCCTTCTCTCCTCTTCTCTCTGTGATCTCTGTGGTAAAATTTCTTTTTATACGTTAAGTTGATGCGCATGTCCTGGAGGGGGAACAAGCTCATTATCAATTTCTTCACTGCGTCAGCGAACTGATATCTGTCATGGGCAATAGGACAGCCATCAAAATTATGCCGATGATTGTTCCCATACAAATTAAAATAATCGGCTGTGACAATGCCATAAGCCTATCTAGGCTTTTCTCCAACTCTTCCTCATAAATGTCTGCAAGCTTATTAAGCATAACAACAGCACTTCCAGATTCCTCTCCAACAGCAAGCATGCGAGCAACTAGTGTGGGGATATATTTCGATTTCCCTATTTCTGTGCTCAAAGAGCTTCCTTCGATGATTCTGTTTTCGGCTTGTCTGATCTCTTCTTCGATGACAACGTTGCGGATGACTTCTCGGGCATTCCTTAAGGAATCGATAATGGGCAAACCACCTTGCTGTAAAGTTCCCATCGTGCGGCAAAAGCGTGCCACAGCGGTGTGGATGACTAATGTGCGAAGAACGGGGATCTTTAAAGAAGTTCTTTGCAGCCATAGTTTTCCCAACGGAGAGCGTATTTGATAGTAGATCCATGTCCCTGTCATTGCTATTAAAGGGAAGTATATCCACCAGTAGTTACGTGCAAAGTGGCTTGCTCCAAGGACAAAGCTTGTGAATCCATTGAGTGATCGACCGACAAAAATTTCTTCTATAGAGGGCAGCACGAAGCCAACGAGGACTGCGATGATGAGGAAAGAGAAGGCTCCAAGGACCGCGGGATAGATCATCGCTGTGGCGATTTGCTTTTTTAATTTCAGCTGTTTTGAAAGAAGTTGGCTCAGGCGTTCTAATACTATTTTCAGAGCTCCCACGGACTCACCAGCGGCAATCATAGCACGGAATAGCTTATCGAAACTATCGGGATAGTTTCCCATAGCTTCAGAAAGGGATGAACCTGCTTTTACTTGCTCGCAAAGGCTTAAAATGATCCGGTGGAATGGTTCATTGCGGTATTGCTCTTCCAAGATCACAAGACTCTCGTATAGCGGCATCCCAGCTCCGATAAGCTGGGAAAGTTGAACCGTAAATGTGACGAGCGCATCTCCTTTTAAATTTTGTTTCGAAGAAATCATCGCTTTCGCCGAAATCTGGCTGACCATAAGGCCTTGTTCGCGCAAAATATTTTTGGCATCCCGTTCGCTGTGGGCTTCGACAAACCCCTGCTTTTTCCTTCCTGACAGACTTAACGCCTGATAATGAAATAGCGGCATGGTTATTCCTCCACACCTCTTGTGACGCGCAGGACTTCTGCGACAGTAGTAATCCCTTTTGAAACAAGTTCGCTACCATGCTCTAAAAGGCTAATAGTGCCTGTTTTTAAAGCAAGGCGGCGCAATTCAACAGCATCGGGGCTTATTACGATTTGTTTTTTTATTTCGTTGTTGACCGTCATCAGCTCATAAATACCGTGGCGTCCCTTGTATCCTGAGCCATAACAGCTGGCACAACCCGCTCCATGGAACAGATGACCATGAGGCAGATCCGAGTTTTTAAGACCAAGACTGCGCAATTCTCGCTCTGTTGGGGTGTAGGGTTGCTTGCAATCTGGGCATATGCGACGCACGAGGCGTTGCGCCAACACGCCAACCAAACAAGAGGAGAGCAAGTAGGGTTCGATTCCCATATCTACGAGGCGTGTGACAGCCGATGGAGCATCGTTGGTGTGAAGTGTGCTAAGAACAAGATGGCCTGTAAGCGATGCTTGGATGGCAATTTCTGCAGTTTCCACATCACGAATTTCACCCACCATGATAATATCTGGATCTTGTCTTAAGATATGCCTTAAACCTGTAGCGAAGTCTAATTTAATTTTGTGATGGACTCCAATCTGGGCTATTCCTTTCAGATTATATTCTACAGGATCTTCGATGGTCATAATGTTGGTTTCATCGTTATATAGTTCGCAAATTGCACTATATAGCGTCGTAGTCTTTCCGCTTCCTGTAGGCCCTGTAACAAGAACAACACCCTCTGGAAGGGATATCAACTGCCTAAATTCTTGGTAGACTTTTGGCATCATCCCAATGGAATCGAGACCTAAAATGACGTTTCCTTTGTCGAGGATACGCATGACAATTCGCTCTCCGCCACTTACAGGGACAGTGCTTACGCGAAAATCGATCTCGCGTCTTCCCATGCGGAGTTTGATTCGACCATCTTGAGGCAGGCGATGTTCGGCAATATCTAGCTTTGCCATGACTTTGATCCGAGTCAAAAGAGAGAGTTGAAACTCTTGAGCAGGGGCATGGCGGTTTTGCAAGACTCCATCAATTCTATACCGAACGCGCAAGCTATCTTCATAGGGTTCGAAGTGAATATCTGAAGCCCCTTGTTGGATCGCTTCCGTGATGATTAAATTGATTAATTTAATGATTGGTGCTTGAGTATGTTGATCATCTAAGAGGTCGTAAACAGCAATATCTTCTTTATTTTCATCACTTTGATCTGACAGATGAGCCATCAGCTGAGAAGCTGCTCCATGCTCCCGTTCATAACAGTCGTGAATTGCTGCGATAATCAGGTCTTTCGGGCTATAGACAGCCTTGATGGGGCTATCCAACATCAGGCGAAGCTCTTCAAGCGGTTCGAGATTCAGTGGGTCTGAAACGGCTGTGAGAACAGTGCCATTTTCTAGATGAAATGGGATCAAGAGATTTTTTTTGACAAAGCTGTAGGGAATTTTTTTGTAGAACTCTTTAGAGAGTTGGAACGTGGAGAGATCGGTGTAGATAGGCATGCCAAATTGGACAGCGAGGGATTTGTTTAAATCATCCCCTGTCAGCATCGCTTGACGTGCGATGACATCACCTATAGGCTGTTGTGGAATTTTTTTATCTTCCATCATATTCTCCATCAGGATAAAAGACGCATCGATCTGGTTTGCGTCCAAAGATAATGGCCATACTAGCAGCAAAAAGCCTGTTCTTTTCAAACTGCTGGGCTTCAACGAGTCGGCACATAAATGGAGGAATATCTCCGGGCCGTCTATTCATCTCTATGTCTCGAATTCTTTCTAAGTCACAAACTGGGTCATAAACAATTGTGGGCGTGATGAAGATAAACATTTCCGTTGTCTCATCCTCTAGATTTGTGATGCTGAACAGTTTCCCTATTCCTGGAAGCTCTCCTAGGAAGGGGATTTTTTCTGAAAAATCATGGCTATCGCGTTCGCGCAACCCACCTAAAATGACAGTTTGACCGTTGGGAATGGACACTTCATTCATAATGTGTCTTGTTGTAACGTCGGGCCTATCTGCAACATTTGAGCGAATGGTTTGGAAGGTGATATCAGTAATCATGTCTACATAATCAATCGCATCTGGATCATCATCATCGCCTCGGAGATGTATTGTTGGAGTAATTTCAATCTTAATCCCGTATTGAGCACGTGCAAAAGCCTCTTTGAGGGCCACATCTCCAGTGGTTGGAATTTCGAAAATTCCAGTATTAACAGAAATTTCCTCGGCAATTTCTATGATAGCAGGAGTCTGATTAACGGCTAAAACAGAGGGGCTCGCATTGATATGCAGATCATCTTGAGTGAGAAGGAATCGATATGCCAAATCAAATGCTGGCATCACGTCATTTTTTTTGCGTCTCAAAAGGAAATCAAAGATCCCTGGCGGTGAGTTTACAACATCATTAAATTCCAGACATGTGAACTTAGTATTAGAGGCGCACGATCCAATTTTTAAGAGATTCAATCCAAAGTCATTTTCTCGAGTGAGCCTTTTTTCAAATAGTAAAACCTCTAGCCTAACCATTTTTTTGGGGACATCTATTCTACTGATTAACTCTTTCAATTTTGGCAAAAGATGTGCTTCCACAACCATGACGATAGCGCCTGTCTTCAAATCAACAATAAAATTGTCTCTGTTCTGGTTGACAGGGGGTGGTGGAACCGGTCCTAGATCACCGATAGGAGGAGAAAGGAAATAAGCATTTGCAAAAGGAGGAGGAAGTGCTGGAAACTGAGGACCATTGCTCCCTTTGACGCTGATATTTTGGTTTGTCGTCACACCTATGTCAGACCTATTGTTTGAATTGTATTCATCCGACGTGTCGGAAGTGGATATCAACCAATAGATTTTTTGCAAAATGTCTGCTAATTCTTCTGGGTCGGAGTGCTTTGTGGTATACATGAAAATGACTTTTCCAATGGACTCACCCACTTGATCTTCGACATCGGCAATAATATTTTCAGCTTTCCGAATTTCCTCGCGGGTTCCCACTAAAAATACAGCTCTAGCCACTTTCGAAAGTGGAATGACTCTTAAGCCATTATCTCCAGCCGCTCCTTGACTTGGAGCACTGGTTGAAGGTCCTTGCGTTTGCGCAGATGGTCTAACGACGATTCCTTTCGCTCCTGTAGCTCCAGGTGGTGGTTGTCTGTAGGACGGTCTAGAGGTGTCGCTACTTTTCTCTTGAGTATCTTCAATGAGCCCGCCGAAGATGGCTGCTAGGATGTTAGCCATTTCCTCGGCATTGACGCGATTGAGGGTAACGGCTTTATATTCTTTTTGCCCTCGATTGGATGTTACAAAGTCATAGAGCTTTAGAAGCTCCTGCACTTCAGAAACTTGAGCGACAATGAGGATATCGCGGCCAATCATCTGCATGACAACACTGTTTGGATTGACAAATTTTTCCAGAAAAAACCAAACTCGGCGAACATCGGATGGTTCAGGAGTTAACACAAAGGCTATCCGTTCGGTACTGGGAAAGATGGCGAGATCTTTGCGATTATTTGAAATCAAGGCAAGTTTCGAGCGATCTTCTTTAAGTAAATAGAGTTCGCGCAAAAAAGGATTGAGCTGTTTGACCCCCACGCCATTTTCGGTAAGAATTAACTCGAGCATTTCATCCCAGGAAGTGCGGGGAATGGGTAGGTTTGAGGTAACGCTTATCGGAATGTTTGCAATTGCTGGTGAAAGGATGTACACGTAATCTTGGGAGCCATAATCGACAACAAGTTGCTCAAGAGTTGTGTCAGGTTGATGCCAAAGGGCATATCCCTCTTGCTGCCCCTCTGTGGCGACCTTTTGCCATTCTGTTTCTAGATCAACTATTTGTTTTTTGATTGTGTTAATTTTTTGTAAAAGGTCTTTATATGAATACTCAGGGGCATTTTGCTTATAGAGCTCGTAGGCTTCTGCATAAAGTGCCTTTAATTCTGTTACATGCGCTTCATGCTCCTGATTCACCTCTGAAAGAAATCGCTCCATGTCTGGTGTTAAATCTGCCGTTTGCTGAGTTAACCCTGCTTTTTTTTCGGCAATCGTTTGGGCCCCCAAAGATGTGGCTGAAGCGGCTATGATCAGTAGTAGTAGCGTGAAACTCTTCATGTTCATTTGCATTAAATCCTTAAATTTTTATTAGAATTATTCGTACTCTATTTCGTCGTCATCATCATCGAAATCGTCGTCATCATCATCTTCGCTTTTATCATTCTTAGTTTTTTCCTTTGACGGAGTCGAAGATGCCCCACCTTTCTGAAAAGGGATTTCAATTTGATGCGTTAAATTTCTGCCGGTGTTAAATAGAACACCCGTTAATACCTGCTTGCCATCGATTTGTGCCAGTCCATCAAATACAAAAAGAACACCGGTTTCTTTTCGCTGAACATAGGCATCAATACTTTCAGGGGTCTCCAGTTTAATCCAACCCTCTTCAGTTTTCAACAGCCAATCTTTGGGGCGAAGCAACATTCTTTGATCTTCAATTTCAAAAATATATTGGGAATGGGTTCGCGCTCCGAGACACCGAAATTGATTTTGTAATCCTTGAGTAGCCCACGGGTCGCTTCCTTTAACAAGATTCAATGCAACTTTTCCTTTTCCTCCCACGTCCCAAAGTTCTAAATTCATAATCCGTTCGTCGATCTTTTTAACAATCAATAAAGGATATCCCACAGAATCTTCACCTGGCTCTACTTCCTTCCACCGAGTTCCATCCCAAATGACAGCATCGTTAATCCCGAGGTAAATGCTGTATGGCTCCTGTCCCTCTTCTGCAAAATCAATGCAGTGTTTTCCGAGATAATCCTCAAATTCTTTTCCGCCATGCCGCTTGAGAAAGAGATCCTCCCCCTTCCACACTGCTTTCTGGCGCACTAATAGACTTCCATCTACTCGCCATTTTCCCATCTCCCAAGCCTTCGAACCAACCCTGGCTTGATTTTCTTTTTCAGGGAGACGAAAGTTGGCGTAATTTGCAGGCTCTTCAATAAGCTTTCCCTCTTCATCCATCATTCTGACATTGATCACTGCTTCAGTGTTGTATAAGTTTGTCTCTATCCAAAGTGGAGTTGGAACATTGTCAGAACTAAAAACATACTGCGGAGGCGTCTTATCTCTATCAAATAACAGATAGAGTCGCTCTCCAGCGCCCACGGAAGAGGGGGATGGATTTCCTGTAAAGGCAAAATGAAGCACTGTGCGGTCCCCTTTAGCATCGGGACGCCCATTTTTTCCGTAGTAGACGAGCTGAGTTCTCAAATCTGGCAGTTGTAAGGAGCGGGGGGAAAATTTGAGGTCTAAGCAAGAATCACCGATGGCATTGAATGCCTCCTGATTTTGCTCAAAAGCATTTTTTGGAATTGTCCGCTTGATGATTGTTGTATCACTGATTGCATGGGTATCTGGACTGATGAGAAAAAAAGCACCAGTTGCAAATAAAAGAAAGAGGCATAAGCCCCCAAGGGTCATATTAATCCAAGACAAGCATTTTCTTAACACACGCGACTCCCATATAATTATATGTAGAAAATTTTAGCATATTGAAGCAAATAATGCAATAAAA
>JABDBC010000067.1 GCA_013288825.1 Chlamydiota bacterium | reverse complement strand
TTTGTGGTAAAAAAATGCTTGGATCATTTAGAACGAAATTAGCATGCAAACTTACCGGAGGAATCATGAATCCCCGAGCTCACGTCACTTTATCCATAGCAGAAAAAAATCTCACTGCAAAGCAAAATAACAAAGATGCGCACACTCCGCAAAATGTGAAATCTTCGGAACAGTTCGCACACTATGTTTTCAATCGCGATGTCGTCAAACTCCTGCTGCCCGCACACATTTCGACCCATCTGATCTCCGCAATGGATGGCAAGACTGCGATCTTACCCGAACATGCCGATTCGATTGCTATCGCAATGCGTGAATGGGCAATGAGCTATGGGGCAACTCATTACACCCACTGGTTTTTCCCTCTAACAGGCGCTGCAGCAGGCAAACATACCAGTTTTATCGACTGGTGCTCGCCAGATAAAGTGATCGAACAGTTTTGCGGCTCCGAATTAATCCAGGGGGAATCCGATGCTTCATCATTCCCTTCAGGTGGGCTCCGCAGCACTTTTGAAGCTCGTGGATATACCGGATGGGATCCTTCATCGCCAGCATTCTTATGGAGCGGCGGAGAAGGTTTGACACTGTGCATCCCTTCGTTCTTTTTATCGTGGAGCGGAGATGTTTTGGACTCAAAGCTGCCTCTGCTCAGGTCTAACGCAGCGATCTCAGATGCCACCTTGCGCCTTCTAAAGCATACCGGAACAAAAGCCTCGCAGGTAGTATCCAATTTGGGATTTGAGCAGGAATATTTTTTAATCGATCAAGATTTTCGAAATTTGCGTCCGGACTTAGTCGCTATCGGCCGAACAGTCTTTGGTGCAGCCCCATCAAAAGGGCAGGAATTGCAAGACCACTATTTTGGAACAATCAAAGACCGCATCATGCTCTTTATGCGCGACCTGGAATGTGAGGCGTTAAAACTTGGAATCCCCATCAAAACTCACCACAATGAAGTGGCTCCAGGACAATATGAAGTGGCTCCTGTTTACGAAAGAGCGTCGATCGCCATCGATCATAACATCTTGCTTATGCTACTGATGCGCCATATTGCTGTGAAGCATGGTCTTTCCTGCCTTTTACACGAGAAGCCTTTCCATGCCTTAAATGGATCTGGAAAGCATTCGAACTGGTCGTTGTCCACGGATACCGGAATGAATTTATTTGATCCTGCCAAGACAGAAAATGCGCTCACTTTCTTGATCTTGCTGACAGCTGTCCTTCATGCAATACACCGCCATGGAAACCTGTTGCGAGCTGCCATAGGCTCTGCCTCAAACGACTATCGTTTGGGGGGTCACGAAGCTCCTCCAGCCATCATTTCGGTTTATACAGGCGAGGAGCTTGAGAATATTTTAACGCAACTTGAAGAAAAAGGATTTTATGTCACTTTGGCTTCGGCCAAAAAGCTTTTTGCAATTCCGGATCTGTCCCATTTGCCCAAAGACAACTCAGATCGCAATCGCACTTCTCCCTTTGCTTTTACAGGAAATAAATTTGAATTCAGAGCGGTGGGATCATCGTCAAATCCTGCGTTTGTGATAGCGGTGCTCCAAACTATTGTTGCAGCCAGCCTTAATCTAATATTGGACGAAATAGAAAGCGAAAAAACAAAGCATAAACATCCTTCATTATTAGAAGCTGCCACTCCAGTGATACGAAAACATCTGAAGGAAACGCGTCCCATTCGCTTCGCTGGAGACAACTACAGCGAAGCTTGGATGAAGGAAGCAAAGAAGCGAGGGCTTCCCAATATAAAAAGCTCTGTAGATGTGTTTGAAGTGATAAAATCAAAAGAAACGATCAAGGTTTTTGAAGGAATTTTAGGGAAGCATGAATTGACGAGCCGCTACGATGTCATGATAGAACACTACGTCAGTGTTATGCAGATCGAAGCTAAGTTGATGCAAGAATTGTTCCATACTCAAATTCTGCCCGTTGCCTACGAGCAGCAGCGACGATTATCCAAAAGCATTCTACAGGCAACTCAGGTGCTAAAAAAGGCTAATGCATTACCCCGACAACGCGCTCAGCTTAGCGTTTTAAGTGAAACGATTGAAAACGCCCTCAAGATTTCGGAAAGCCTGCAGAAGGCATTAGCAATGACAAGTAAAATGACGATGGAAAAGCGTGCGAGATATTATTCTGAGAAAATTAAACCTATTTGCTTTTCTCTGCGGGAAGCTGTTGATGCTCTGGAGATGGTTGTGGATGACGAGTTGTGGCCGCTGCCTAAATATCGAGAACTGCTTCAACTATGCTAGAGTCGCACGCACACAGGCATGAAACAAATATTTTTACCACAGAGATCACAGAGAGAAGAGGAGGAGGAGGAAGGGCTATTTGGTTTAATTTCGTCCAAAAGGTAATAACTTCTAATTCCCTCTGCGTCTCCCCGTCTCTGCGTTAATTATTATAACGAATTTAACGCAGAGGCGCAGAGGCGGGGAGACGCAGAGGGAATTAGAAGTCATTAAAGCTACTTTATCTGTGAAGACCATCAATTTCGGGCGCGGGCACGAAATGATGAGACCTGTGAAGGCGGCTCAATACGCTAAGGAATCACTATGAAAGAAACAGAAGTCGAAATAGACGTCGAAGGGATTACCCTATTAGGCGATTTGGCCCTCCCCACAAAAGATGTAAAAGGGGTTGTCTTGTTTGCACATGGCAGTGGTAGCAGCCGATTCAGTCCCCGCAACAAGTTCGTAGCAAAGCAATTACAAGATGCAGGGATCGGTACTTTATTGCTCGATCTCCTTACTTTGGAAGAAGAACGCGAAGAAGCCCAAACAGCACATCTACGTTTTAATATTCTGTTGCTCGCCTCTAGACTGGCCCATGCTACGAATTGGGTGATAGACAACTCTTCAACGAAAGGATTGCCATTAGGATATTTTGGAGCAAGCACCGGGGCAGCCGCTGCTCTAGTTGCTGCCACAGAAGTGTCAGCGAATATCAAAGCCATAGTATCGCGCGGCGGCCGTCCAGATCTAGCTGGGTATTCTTTGACAAAGGTAGCAGCGCCCACTTTGCTTATTGTTGGAGGTGCCGACACCTTGGTTTTGCAATTGAATCAACAAGCCTTAGAACTGTTGGCATGCGAAAAGCGGCTCGAGGTTGTGCCTAGGGCGACGCATTTGTTTGAGGAGCCCGGTACGTTGGAAGAAGCTGCTCGTCTGGCGCGCCTCTGGTTCCAAAAGCATCTGTAATGCGTGCTCATCAAGCAAGGAAGGCAACGTCTTAGTAAAAAAAAATTAAACGCAAAGGCGCAAAGACCCGAAGCCGCAAAGAAAGTAGAGAAGAGGAGTTTTAATTTTCATTTTGGCTTGAAAAAATATCTTCCTCTTCTCTTTGCGGCTTCGGATCTTTGCGCCTTTGCGTTTAATTTTTTTTACTAAGACGTTGCCTTCCTTGCCTGATGCATATGCCCTCAGGTGTATGTGCGGCGGCCGGAGAAGGCGCGCGCCAATGTACCCCCGTCGACATAGTCCAAAGCACTTCCCATTGGCAATCCAAATGCCAATCGCGTGATTTGGACATTCAAACACCCCAATTCATCCCTCAAATACAGCGCTGTGGCATCCCCCTCGACGGTAGAGTCCAATGCAATAATGACCTCAGTGAGCTCCTTGGCAAAAATGCGATGCTTTAGCTTGTCTAAGTTAAGACGACCTGGCCCAACTCCTTCCATTGGAGACAACAGGCCTCCCAGAATGTGGTAAAGGCCTTTATATTCCCGAGTTTCTTCAATAGCAAATGCATCGCGAGGTGAGGCGATGATGCAAATAGTACGGCTTTGAGCCCTGCTTGGAGAACAAAAGGAACACTCATAAAGCACATCGATGAGACACCCGCATTCTCCACAATGGTGTAAGTGTTCGGGAATCATTTTGATAATGTCCCCCATCTCAGCCAGGTGTTCCTCTTTCCAAGTCAACATCTGAAATGCAAAACGCTCGGCGCTCTTATTTCCGACTCCAGGAAGCTTCCTCAGGGACTCTATTAGTTTCAACAAATGTGTTGGATATTTAGTCATATTCTCTTTTCCTCAAATCCCTCAAAGTCTGCTAATAGCAATGCAAGATATTTCGATATTAGCACCTTTTGGAAGGGCAGAGACCTCGATGGTTTGGCGGGCTGGAGGTGTATTTACATTAATTTTCTTAGCATATTCTTCATTGACAATGGCAAAGTTTTTTAAATCTGTAAGGAAAATCTCGACGCGGACCACATGCTTGAAGTCGCTGCCAGCTTCATGCAAGATTGCTTCAATAGTATTAAGAATGGCTTGAGTTTGTGTTCGAATATCGCCTTGAATAAGCTCTCCGGTATCTGGATCCAAAGGAAGCTGTCCGGAAACAAAAATGAGTCGCTGGTGGATAGAGATTGTAAGAGCTTGCGAATAAGGTCCTATGGCTTTTGGGGCTTTGGTGGATTCAACTTTTGTAATCATGAGTGCTCCAATGGATGGATTAAATATCTTTCTCAATCATAAATCTGTGGTATATTTTTTACCACAGAGAACACAGAGAAGGGACGGAAGCATTTTTTCGTGGCTAATTTTTCGTGCCCGTGCCCGTGTGCGTGCCCGTGCCCGAATATTTAGGGAAAAGGTAAAGAATAATATTTCGGGCACGGGCACGCACACGGGCACGGGCACGAAAAAAATGCATAAAACTGTTGAATGTTAAATGGTTTTTGCGGTATAAGAAATGGATCATAAAAAGAAAAGGGCACGTCCAGATTAAGGGCGTTCTGTAAAGTCAATAATAGGGAACAACCATGAAAGTTAAAGCGTCAGTAAAAGCAGACCCTTCCAAAGGGGACATCCTCGTCCGTCGTCGTGGTCGCCTTTATGTTATCAATAAGAAAGACCCCAACCGTAAGCAGCGGCAAAAGGGTCCCGCGCGCAAAAAATAGGAAATAGGAATTTATGGCTAAAACGTCGTCTATTGAAAAGCAAAAGCGCCGCGAGCGCCTTGTGAAACAGAAATGGGAAAAACGGCAGGAACTGAAACAGAAGGCTGCAAATATCCATTTGACAGAAGAAGAACGCAGCGAAGCTCGCTTGTTATTAAACAAGATGCCGCGCGACTCCTCCCCTGTCCGTCTGAGAAATCGTTGCCAATTTACTGGTCGTGCAAGAGGCTACCTTAGAAAATTTAAGGTATCTAGACTTTGCTTCCGCGAAATGGCTTCTTTTGGACTCATCCCTGGCGTGACAAAATCTAGCTGGTAACGTCTTGAAAGGACAAAGGACGTAAAGGACAAGGACCTAAAGGACAACTCAGCAACGCATGAAGTCCTTTACCGCCTTTGTCCTTTACGTCCTTTGTCCTTTAAGTCCCTTATGTCCTTTACGTCCCTTGTCCTTTTATGCACACGGGCTCGGGCACGATTTTTTGTTCGGGCGCTAACATTCCCTTCAAGGATTTGGATTTATGAAACGAACTCTTGCTTCAGAGCTATCGACAAAGATTGGCCAACCAGTATTATTACGAGGCTGGTTAAACAATGTACGAGCATTTGGCAAACTTAATTTTCTCATCCTACGCGACCGCACAGGGCTTTCTCAAATCGTGATCCACGATAAAAAAGAGCTCGACAAAGTCTCCCACCTACAGCCAGGTTCAATTCTAAAAATCTCAGGCAAGGCTGTCGCGGCGGAGAAAGCAGAATTGGGGGTAGAAGTAATCGACCCCATCATTGAGGTGGAAGTTCCGATTCAAGCCGTCTCCCCTGTGGAATATTACAAACCAGAACTCCATTATGACCTTGATTTCCTCCTAGACCATCGTCCCATATCCCTTCGCAACCGCCAAATTCAAGCAGTCTTCAAAATCCAAGCCGCAATTGCCCATGCCTATCGCCTATACATGTATGACAGGGAAAAAGCGGTTGAATATTTTGCCCCCAACCTCATAGGAGCCTCCTCAGAAGGGGGAGCCGAGTTTTTCTCTGTCGATTACTTTGGATATACAGCGACCCTTGCTCAAAGTAGCCAGCTTTATAAACAGATTATGGTGGGGGTCAACGAGCGGGTATTTGCCCTGATGCCCTTCTTTCGAGCCGAAAATTCCAACACACCTCGACATTTGACCGAAGGAAAGCAGCTAGAATTCGAAATGGGATTCTTTGATCACTGGCATGAAGTTTTGGACGTTCAAGAAAACTGCATCAAATTTATCGTTCAATATTTGCATCAACATTATGCTCCTGAAATCAAAATCTTAGGAAATCGAATCATTAAAGCCCCGAAAGAAATCCCTGTTCCTCGCGTGACGTTTGCCGAAGCTCAAGAAATCTATTTTCAACGCACAGGAATCGATGAGCGGCATGAACCCGATTTAAGCCCTGCAGCAGAACGAGAGCTCTGTTCTTATGCTGCTGAGAAGTTTGGAACAGACTTAATCTTCATCATTGATTGGAAGACCTGTAAACGCCCCTTTTATGCCTATCCTAATGATCAAGATCCGGAGATCACAAACACCTTTGATTTATTATGCGCAGGCACCGAGATCACCTCTGGCGGGCAACGGCGCCATACCCATTCCTCAATGCTTGAGGGCATTAAGTTAAAGGGAATGGATCCCAATAATTTTGAAGATTACTTGAGTATTTTCAAGTATGGAATGCCTCCCCATGGTGGCTTTGGCATGGGCCTTGAGCGGCTTACGATGACAATTCTAGGGCTGAAAAACATTCGAGAAGCCTCCCTATTCCCTTCGGATCCCAAGCGGATTGCAGGCAATCGGATTAAAGCCCGCATCTTTTTTGGAAGTGAAAACATCCGCAACGAGATCATTAGGCTCCTTCGCTCAGCAGACTGCACATTCCAACATATGACACACGAACCCACTCCGACATCTGAAGATTCCGCGCGCGTTCGCAACACCCTTGCAGAAGAAGGAGTCAAGGCGTTAATTTTAAGAGGAAAGAACTCTAAGAAGAACTATCAACTGAACATTCCCTCAAATTTAAAACTCGATATGAAAGCTGTGGCTGACGCCGTGGGTGAAAGGTGTGAGTTTGAAGATCCCGATGTCATTAGAGAGCGTTTTGGCATTATCGTCGGGGGCGTTCCCCCTTTTGGCCAACTTTTAAATCTTGAAACCTATTTTGATGAACGGATAGCCCACAACTCACGTGCAGCCTTTAATTGTGGATTGCAAACAGAATCGATTATTATGGAAAGCGCCGATCTTATCAAATTGATTCAACCGAAACTTGGGCGCTTTGCTAAGGAATAAATCGATGGCCATGCCCCCACAAAAGTTTCGAGAGATCGTATTTCAACTACTTTATGCTCAAGATATCGGAAGAGGAAAGGAAGAGGAACTGATTCAGTTGATCTCATCCGAACTTGCTGTTTCCAAAATTGTTGTACGTGAAGCCTTAAAAAGGGCTGTGGATATTCTCTCCAAGCTCCCAGAGATTGATCCTCTCATTGCAAAAGCCTCCTTTACCTATGAGTTTGAAAGGATTCGTACCGTTGAACGGAATATTTTGCGCATGGGAGCTTTCGAACTTTTATATGACGATGAAATTCCAGCGAAAATTGCCATTACTGAAGCGATACGACTTGCAAGGAAATTTGCCACGCCAGAGTCGGCAAATTTTGTAAATGCCATTTTAGATAATATTTACAAAGAAAAGCTTGGGGTAGCGATTGACAAAGGACAGCTAAGTGATGCGATTGACAATCTGACCAAGAGTGAAGAAACAACTAAAAACATGCTTGAAAACGAATAACAAGATTTTGGAAACAGCTTTTTGAGCTACTAACTAAGAAGAAAAGTAACAGGATAAGCAGGATCGCAAGCGGCAGGATAAGAAGGATAGTATGCATCCTCTTGATATTCAAAGAATTTCCAATTGAGCTGCGGCCTCCGGCCGCAGCTCAATTGGAAATTCTTTTGAAATTACAAGTGGATGTTCATTATCCTTCCTATCCTGCCGCTTGCGATCCTGCTTATCCTGTTACTTTTCTACTCAGTTTAGAAACACCAAATGCTGTCTCCCAAATCTCTGTGATCTCTGTGGTAACCAAATGGAAAAGCTTCTATTTCAAGAAAACCGCTCCCTGAAGGATCTATGCACATTTGGAATTGGAGGAATGGCACGCTACTATATGGAAGTGCGCTCTGTCCAAGAAATGCAGCATGCCTTACAAACATGCCTTGAGAAAAGACTTCCCTATTTCATCCTAGGCAAGGGATCCAATTGCCTGTTTGATGATCATGGAATCAATGGCGTCGTCATCCTTAACAAAATCGATTTTCTTAAAAAAATCTCCGATCAGATTTTCCATGTAGGAGCCGGCTACAGCTTTTCCCTCTTGGGAACGCAAACAGCACGACAAGGACTCTCAGGGCTTGAATTTGCCGCTGGCATTCCAGGCACTGTTGGCGGGGCAGTTTATATGAATGCCGGAGCTAATGGCCATGAGACTTGTGAATCCCTCATCTCCGTTGACTTTTTAGATGAAGAAGGGGGTCTTCACCTTCTGAAAAAAGATGAGATAGAGTTTTCGTATCGGACGTCATCGTTCCAGGGGATGCCTGGAGCAATCGTTGGGGCAACCTTTGCATTGACCCCTTTTCAAGAAGCAAGAGCAAAGCAGCTCGAAATTATCTCCTACCGCAAAAAAACCCAACCCTACAACCAAATGTCAGCGGGGTGTGTTTTTCGCAATCCCGTATGCGGACACGCCGGGGCCTTGATAGAGCAGAGTGGACTCAAAGGAATAAGCGTTGGAGACGCAAAGGTGTCAGAGCTCCATGCAAATTTTATCGTTAACTCTAATTCAGCATCATCTGAAGATGTCTTGGCTCTTATTGCTTTAATTAAGCAACAGGTATATCAAAAGACCGGGATTAAATTGGAAAGCGAAGTCCGATACATCTCTTTTTAATATGAGACATCTTATGCTAGATTTTCGTGCTGATCTACATTGTCACACAATCTATTCAGATGGCTCCTTTACCACTCGAGAGATCCTCTTGCTTGCTAAACAGAAAGGTTTGCAAGGACTGGCAATTACAGATCACGACTCCATAGGGGCTTATCGGGACGCAATAACAGAAGCTCAAGAGATAGGCATAGAACTGCTTACCGGCGTGGAGTTCTCTGCAGCACATCACAATATTAGCATTCATATTTTAGGTTATGGATTTCATCCATTTGATCCTACCATTCAGCGCCTGTGTGATTTCCATAAACAACGCCGCGAAGAACGCAATGCAGCAATCATCAAGAAATTGTGTGAGCATAATATGGCGTTAACGATCGAAGAAGTTAACGCCGCAGCCTCACATCCTGCGACAACGATCGGCCGTCCCCATATAGCTCTGGCAATGATGAGAAAGGGTTACGTCGCATCGATTCAAGATGCCTTTTGGGAATTTATTGGTGAAGGGAGACCTTGTTTTTCAAGGGGGCACGACGTCAGTGTTGCCGATACACTTGATGTGATTCATCAAGCAAAAGGAGTTGCCATTATTGCGCATCCGCATCTAATTAAGAATCAGGGGATCCTCCAAGAGTTGCTTGAGATGAATTTTGAGGGATTAGAAGGCTATTATGCGAAACAATCTCCGCAGCAAAATGCTCGATGGTTGAAAATAGCCGAGAAGAGAAACTGGTTGATTACTGGTGGGTCAGATTTTCATGGGGAGATGCGCTCAGGGGATCTTGGGAGCTCGTATGTGCTTGAGGAGACCTTCCGCAAGCTGCAAGGTGTTTATTTAATGAATTTACCGATAAGAACCTCAGACGAATGATACAATTTGCTGAGGTTTTCCCTGATGAAATTGTTATAGGTTATTTTATTTCGAACTTCTATCATACAACCCCCTCTAGGATTTTTTCGCGATAGGTTTGCATCAGCTTCACCATAAAATATAAGTTATGTGTGGTGGCAAGACTCATACTCGTCAACTCTCTCGCTTTGAAGAGATGATGCAAATAAGCCACTGAAAAGCGACTGCATGTAGGACACTCACACCCCTCCTCTATCGGAGAAAAATTCGTCGCATATTCATTCTTCGTAACATTTATTCCACCACTTTTGGTCAATAATACCCCATGCCTTGCAGATCGCGTCGGATAAGAACTATCAAACGTATCTATCCCAAGAGGAATACTCCGCTCTATGGAACCCAAATCTCCTATACCAAGCAAATGATTGGGCTTATCCACAGGCAACAGTGGAAGTGTAAATGACAGAAGTTGATGCATCTCTTCCTTAGTCTTACCCATACTCCCGCCTATTGCATAACCATCGAAAGGAAGTTTTGTTAAAATCTCGCAACTGCGCTGCCTTAGCTGTAAATCAATTCCTCCATGGACCACTCCATACATGGCCTGTCCCTGACGATGGCTTTGATGGTGTTCTAAAGACCTTTTCTCCCACCGATGTGTGCGCTCAAAAGATGTTAGAAGAGCCTCGGATGTGATGTGATAAGGGGGCAATTCGTCAAATGGAATGATGATATCGGCTCCCAAGTCCTTTTGAGCCTGGACGGAACTCTCTGGAGTCAGCATGATTTTTTTTCCGTCACGATATGAACGAAACAGAACCCCTTCCTCAGTAATTTTGAGGACCGATCCCCCTTGTTTTTTGGTACCGCGGCTTTTCAACTCGTCAGCGACAGACCCATATGTCAAACTGAAGACCTGAAAACCACCAGAATCGGTAATTATGGGCAATTTGCGATTAATAAACTGATGCAATCCCCCTGCCTTTCGGACAACCTCCGTGCCTGGTTGCAAAAGCAAATGGTATGTGTTGCAAAACATCAGCTGCAGACCAATGTCATGAACCAAGGCATTGTCCAAAGCCTTAATTGTCCCATTGGTGCCTACTGCGACGAAATTTGGGGTGTCAATAATACCGTGGGCTGTATGGATTTGCCCAACACGTGCTCGCGATTTCTTCGAGCTATGGATGACATTGAAGTGAAAATCTTTCATGCTTTGACCGCTTTACCCCATTTAACAAGTGGAGTGATTAAGAAAATGACAATGAGCTTGATGAGAAAGCTGATTAAAATAATATCGATCATCGAAGCAACGAGCCCATATAGTCCGATAAAACTAAACAACAATGTATCTAAGAATTGAGAGATTGTGAGGGAGATGGCCGTGCGGAAGACGAAGCTTCTATTGGAGTGATTTTTCAAAAAAGCAAAGATGCGGACATCGATTTGTTGGACGAGAAAGAAAACAGCTATGGATGCGAGAAGTAAGCGCGGAGCGGGTGCCAGGATGGTAGTGAAGGCTTGGTGAGCGGTGTCATGAATGCTAGGATGAAAAAGTAGATGGAGTTGAGAGCTCAAGGCAAAGAACAGCATAGTAAAGAAACAGATCCAGGTGGCTTTTTGAGCCTCTTCTTTTCCATAATGTTCTTGGAGGAAATTGAGTCCCAGTAGACTTCCAATCGCAAAGGCATCGGTTGCCGTCACTTCGAAGTTTAAGAGAGTGATTTGTTTAAGGACGAAGAGGTTTGCGAGAATAGCTTGGATGGTAATCCATGTTATCAATGCGCTCTGCCCTAATTTTAGGGCGACGAGAGCAAATGAGACGATGAGAAAAGTCTGAGCAAAAAATAAAACCTCGTTCATAAACAGAAAAGTTTAGCAGAAACCAGTGTTTTATGCACGAGAAATAGACAAATGGACATGGACGATAATGGACTGTAGTGGACCGTAATAGACTGTAATGGACCTTAAATTATTGTCCATTATCGTCCACTATGGTCCATTACTGTCCATTATCGTCCATGTCCATTTGTCCATTACATCTTTACCGTTTTATATTTAGGTAGATGTCAGCTTCGCCCCAGGGGAAACGAGCCTGAAAGCGGCTCATGACTTCGAACTGCTCCTGAACATAATCAGATAGTGGATAACTCACAGTAATAATTTTCGTCCCCGCAGGAAGGGTTTTAAAGCGCTCTATCAACTTTTTGATCGATCCATCATTTAAAGATGTCCCATACAAATATATGACAGTTGCACCTGATAAATCTGTCAGCATCATATCCTGTAGACGAAATTCCACATTTTTCACTTGATACTTAGACTTTATCTCATTAGCACGTTCGACAAAAACAGGCACAAAATCAACACCCACAACGCGGCATCCTTTGAATGCATTGAGCCAAAAACAGGTGCGCCCGCGACCGCATCCCAACTCAAAGACAACATCCGATGCATTGATTTGACAATTGTTTGCAATATATTCAAGGGTTGTTAAGGGCGTTTCCCCATAAGCGTAGAGGTCGCGCTCCCCTTTTTTCTTCAGAAATTCTTTGCTGATGGCAAAAGGACTATTTAAAAAATAAGAGGTTAGCAAGGAAAGGTCTATGCGTCTGAATTGATTGTTTGAGTAATATCGAGAGGCAACGCGAAGAAATTCCCAAAAATTGCGGCAGTGTACAAGGATGTTCAGTCCCAGTAATTGAAAGTATTCTTGTACTGATGAGAAGGCTTTATTGTTCATATAAACTCTTTTTTGATTCCAAATCCTGTTTGGTGCCGGCCCTCCGGGACGGTGTTGTTGGTTGGCATTATTCCCAGGCTTCGCTAACCCCTCCGGGGAGCTTCAGCCTGGGCTATTACGTTTACAGGCCCTCCGGGCTGTATGCGTGAGCATTTGTTTGAAAATCACTTTTTCACACT
>JABDBC010000066.1:2515-12795 GCA_013288825.1 Chlamydiota bacterium | reverse complement strand
TTTTTTTCAGAAGATCTAATACATGCAATGTGCCAGCTATATGCTGACTATCACGCCCAGATGAGTCTCGAACAATCATACACTGAGACAAATTGTGATTTTTCCAGACATGTTCTTTTCCAACATGGTAGGCAAGATGTGCATGTTGGTGCATCGGGAAATCCACTTGCGTGTCTCCAATCGTGACAACCAATGCATCAGGATGAGCAAGCATTTTTTCTTGCATGTGTTTTCTTATCGTAAGACTCTTGTTCGTTTTGCTGATCATTAGGAAGTTGAAACTTTCATCTTCTCGATGAGCAACACCTGTTGCAAGCTGTTTTTGCTCATCAGGCAATTGAGAAATGAGTAAATGGGGGCGATGAAGCTGATTTCGAATCCATTGCAAGGACCTCACTGTATTCCACGGAGGATGAGATGTTTGACTTTCTACAAAAGCTCCATAGCTAACAAGTCTATAATTTTGATCGAGTTCTGAACGGATTTTGACTACGATTTCACCAAATTCATCGGCAGTGACTATAGGGGATTGTTCCATGTTTATTAATTTCAATGCATCAATTTGAACACTCAGCTCTTTTGCAAATTTCTTCTGCTGTGGGGTGCCGTCATTTTCAACCTCTTCTAAGAAGGCATAGAGCAATAGCTTTCCTACTTCAAATGCAACCTCAAGGGAATATTGTTCCATGAGCTCTACGCGGCACTCGTGGGCCATTCGCTGACCCCCCAATGCCCCGTAAATCGTTACTTTCTTTTCTTGTAATTGAGGTACGAAATAGCTTCCCACAGCTTTGTCTAGGGTGATATTACCGCGCCTCCATGTCTCTAAAAGGGGATCTTGAGCAATTGGTGTGCCTGAAATAAATGCCACATCCACTTTTTGTGTGGCGATGAGTTCTTTGATTGAAGCAATGACGCGAGGGTCCGCATCGGCTTCTGTGCTGTATCTAATAACCCCATCAACATCACATACAAGAATAATGTGTTCGATTGGGCGCCCCTCTTGAAAATGTGGGGGAATATAAGAATCGACAGAGCTAGAAATTAACATAAGGATTATATGCTTTGGATGGTTGTCACAAGTTTTGACACAAGTTTGTCACAAGTTTGAATAAAGATCTAGCAATGTCAATTTTTCGGCTATTGGTTTATTTCGTCCAAAAGGTAGTTTTAGGTAGCTTTAACGACATATAATTCCCTCTGCGTCTCTGCGCCTCCCCGTCTCTGCTTAATCATTATAACGAGTTTAACGCAGAGACGGGGAGGCGGAGAGACGCAGAGGGGACTGTAATGGCAATGTGAAGGTCTTTTTATATTTTAAGAAAGTCCCAGAAGCTATGTGTCCGTGATTTATCTAATTTTGGCTCTATTTTTTTCCAACTTACAGGTCGAGGTAACTCGTCTCTGCCAGGTTCGCATAGCTTAAAAGCTAGCTGCAGGCGATCAAATGCAGATTGCTTCATTTGCCAGACTGCTGAGCATTTCCAAAGACCCAATTCTTTCTTTATCGAAGGACTTACTTCATCAGGAATAACTAAAACTCCGTCCTTATTGAGTATTGAAATACGCTCCACATTTAGACAAACACACGTGCATGCATCATCCCGATAGTAGGTCCCTGGTAGATGATTAACTGAACTATCATCCACCCAAAGGCCGAATTTAAAAGAACCCATTCCATTTCTTATTAATACACCCTTTCCGGCAGGTGTAGGCTCCGGTGATAGAATAACCTTTTCCGACCCACCCTCGGGTTTAATCTGATCTAGATTTCTGACTGGATGCATCACTTTAGGAAAACTAATATCTACGCCTCGCTTTAGACAACTCTCATTTGATCGTAAGTAGCCCTCGATTTCATTATTAATTTCCGTGTCTTTTTCTGTAATAAGGTATTCCCCAATAAGTCTATCTACACCTTCAGGATAATCTATATGTGATAGTGCTTTAATATATGGTAAGACAGCGCAATAGATAAGTTTTTCCCTAGCTGCTCTTAATAATTTGAGTTTGCCTTCAATGAGAGGTGAGTGTGATACAACCACTTCATCAGAAGAAGCTGGAGTTGAAGTTGCAATTATTGCTGCCATAATAATCCTCATATAATTATATTGATATTAATATCCTAATTATAAACATGTTTCAATTACATGTCAAAATAAATTAACTATAATTCAATAGATAATTAAATGAAGTGATATTATGATTTAAAAAAAGCAGAAATAAATATGAAGAATTCGGATGGCTTGCCCACGTCTGCCAGAGTTTGGCTTCCAAGGTCAAATTAATAGACAAGTTTGGGCAAACATATAAAAAGTAAATGGACATGGACAATAATGGACGGTAGTGGACTGTAATGGACAATAATGGACTGTAATGGACGAACAGTATTTTACCTACGGTCCACTAGCGTCCATTATTGTCCACTACGGTCCATTGCTGTCCATTACGGAAATAATTCCGTATTAGCCATTTCTTTAATTATGTTCAACATTCCTATTGAGTTTATTTAATGATTGTTGTATAATTCTGTTTTTAGGAGTGAAAATGGACCCAGTTACCAATACTATAGTCAATAATACGTGCTTATCTGCGCTCTATGTACTCACCAGCCCTATTGTTGGAACTGTAAGAATTGTTGCCAATCTAGCACGACTCATCTTTTACGATTTGTGGTTGTTTCTATTTAAAGATGCAGACCAATATGGCAAAAAAATAAAGCGAGACTGTATCCAAATCTTACAAGGGCTTGTAGAACTTGTAGTTTTTATAGGTCCAATTGCTATCTTGATTTATGCAAGAGCTCAAAAAAAGAGCCCAAAGCCAACTCCAGTTTCTGGATCTACAACTTCTCCCAAATCACCACGATCACGTCCTTCACCTCCTCCGCCTACTCCACTACCGCCTCGGCCTACTCCAGTACCGCCTCGGCCCATTTCACTAAGGGCAAGGGCTCTTGTTTTGCCTCCGAGAGAAACTAACGCCAGAAATAAATTATTTACTGTACATGGAGTTACACAGCATATAGCTTCCTTTGTAAATGTGCATGAGTTTAATTGTTTTAGAAGCACATGCTATAAAACCTCCCAGTTATCTTTTGAAATATATATGAGAGATACTCCCAATAGTATACAAAATATGATTTACCGAAAGCGGAGTATCAATTTCCAGGGGGAATTGAAAGAGGCTTTAGCTAATGGCCGAATAAGAATAGATAGACTAAATCTCTCTGGTTTACCCATTACTCGCGAGATGTCAGTCTATAGATCTTTACATCTTAGAGCCTTAGAGATTGGTGGTGCAGATATCGGAGATGAAAAATTAAAAGGAGATCGGGACTTAAAAGACATAACATCTAAGCCTGAATTAACTGAGCTAACGTTAGACTGCGACTCCTGTGGACATCGTTTGACAACTCTAAATCCAGTATTTTCAAATAATCGATTAAAAAAATTGACATTGATATTAGGGGCTGATCTTTGGACATTTCCAGATGGCGTACAACCCTGTTCTTCTCTTGAAGAATTGAACGTGCGATTTAGGAGCAATAGCCGTAACTGTGGGGACCTTCTTTATGGAATTCAGCGGTTTTCGTCTATAAGGAAATTAACATTTTCTACATATGCTAAGAGTACAGAGATGGCTCTATCGGAAATTATTCCTAATTTGAAAAATCTCGAAGAAATATCTTTAATGGGAGAAGGTGTTGGTCGTTCATATACTTCTGGAGATATTGATGCTCTTCAGTCAGCAGGTAAACTTACAAAACTTGTTATAAGAAACATCAAGCTCCTACCAAGTGTTATAGCGTCTTTGGTTAATCTTTCCTCTTCTTTGACAAAATTAACAACCATTGAACTAACTGTTGAAATTCCAGAAGTTTTTTCAGAGGAAGAATATAATAGTATAGTTGGCGCAATTAATTTGTTATCAAATATTAAACAACTGAAAAATCTTAATGTGAAATTTGCACCGGAAGTTAAAGGTTTGCTAGGTATGGCCGCTTTACTGGGTTACTCATCTGTCCGAGGAATTCCAACTGTTAAAGACGAAACATGGAATTCAAAGCTATTGGCTCATGTTTTTGGAGCGCTAGGTTCAAAAATAGTAGAGGTTCAAGTAGAACGAAGTGAGATCATGTATTCTCCTCAAGTTCTTGATGCTTTATCTTCTAGTCCTTGCTCCTGTAGAACGTTGAGACTTCGGGGATTTAGTGATAGGAATATCTCAATAGAAATACTGCGAAACCTTCTAAGGCAATTACCCAATTTAGAAAAGTTAGATCTTCTCGATGTTAATCTTATTGGTGAAATTGGAGCTGACTCTGTTTTGTCCATTCAGAATCTAAAAAAACTTATGTTATTCTCTTGCAGAATGCCGCGTAGTTTTATTCAGATATTAGCAAGAAGCATACCTCTTCACTTTAAGCAATTATCACTATCGGGTTTAAATATCACGACAGAAGGGGAGTCTAAGGAAGGTATGGCTATGGCTGAACTCGAGGACGATATAGAGAGCCTTTTGACAAAAGGGAATCTCCGAGAGCTTGAATTAAGAGATATGAATAACTTTTTCACAGACAAAACGATTACTGCGCTGATGCGGCATCATAGAGAATTAGTGATACTCGATCTGGGATGTGATGGAATGGTTGGAAGCCTAAGGGCATCTCCTAGATTAACACGAGCAGGGGTTGCTGCGGCTTTGTCTTCCTCTACTTCTTTATTGAGGGTAGAGCTATGTGATTCATTAGGAACTTCCTCTCATCCTACACTGAGAAATATCAAGGTCTGAACCATCACCTTACAGAATTTTGATACAGTCATTGGATTCCAAAAGGGAATCTTCTTGCGTCATAATATATCAATATGATATATCATACTAATACATCTTAACGGGAGTGAGATTATGGCTAAAAGCAACAAGAGTCGGTTTGCAATAATGGGGATGCTAGCTTTGGTCCCAAAAAGCTCGGGATATGACATTAAAAAATTAATGGAAGGAAGCACTCAATATTTTTGGAAAGAGTCTTACAGTTCTATTTACCCCGTGTTAGGAGCACTTGTTGAGGAAGGGCTTATCATGCAGCATGAGGACGTATCAAAAAGCGAACGTCAGAGAAACGTGTATGAATTAACAGCGGAGGGCAGACGAGAATTGAAAGAGTGGATCAATAAACCGGTGGAGTGCGAACAATTTCGTAATGAACTTTTGTTGAAGCTCTTCTTTGGCGAAATTGTTCCACCATCGACAACACGTCAACATGTAGAAGAGTTTCATAGAATGCTTGTCGGCAAGGATAAACTCTATAAGACCATTAAGGATAAATTACAATTAGAGCACAAAAATGAACCTGGGCTCCCCTACTGGCTCATGACATTGGACTTTGGACTTTGTCAAGTAAAAGCAGCCATAGAATGGTGTGTGAACACTTTAAAACAATATAAAAAACTAGAAAAAAGGTAATCAGATGTGTGATGTGCTAGTAGTAGGAGCGGGTCCAGTCGGCTTGACAGCAGGATTACTGTTTCAACGAATGGGCGTAAAAGCAATTCTTGTTGATAGACGCGGCACAATGAATCGCCATCCCAAAGCACGCAATCTTAATATGCGTAGCGTAGAAATATTTCGTGCCCTTGGAATAGAAGAAGAGATACGAAAATGGGATTTTCCAAGAGAAGCACGACGCATCATGTGGCTTGAGAGTTTTTGTGGGGAAGAACTAGCAAGAATCTCTGTCGACAACAAATTAGCGACTCGCTATAGCCCCTGCGAGCCAGCATATCTTTCCCAGGCTCGTCTTGAGGATTTGTTAAGGCATTCCATCAAGGAAGATCTCGTTAGCATCCAATACGGAACAGAGTTCATTGAATTAGTTGAAGAAAAGGATTCCATTGTAGCCACGCTTCAAAAGGCAACGGGGGAAACATTTCAGGTTCGTGCTAAGTATTTGTTAGCTGCCGATGGAGCCAGGAGCCCTGTACGAAGGCTTCTGGAAATTCCTGTCATCGGAAGAGAAGACTTGGGCAAGTTTGTGAGTATCTACTTTAAAGCGGATCCCTATCCAATCGCTCCATATCGCCCTAGTGCTATGTATTTTATGCTTGGAGAAGCCTCGTTTGGTCGTTTTATTCAGTCTGTAAACTGCAAGGACGAATGGTTGATGGGCGTTAAGCTTAGTCCTGAAATGGAGAACGATGACACCGATTTTCATACGGAATATTGCCTTCAATTTATTCGTGAGACGTTTGAGATCCCTGATTTAAAGATCGAAATTCTTGATATTGAGTTCTGGCACATGGGCGTGCAAATAGCAAAGAACTTCCGTAAAGGACGTGTATTTTTAGCCGGTGATGCGGCTCATCTTTTATCACCAGCTGGAGGCTTTGGCTTGCAAACGGGGATTCAAGATGTTCACAATTTGTGCTGGAAATTAGCTTCCGTCATCCAAGGACAAATGTCTGAAGAGATCCTTGACACCTATCACGAGGAGCGATTCACTACCGTACAGAGTAATATTGATTGGAGCCGCGGCAACATAAAGGGATATACTGAGATCATACGAGCAGGAAAATTAGGGGATCGAAAAAAGCTCCAGGATTTGATTTCGTCACAATGGCCCATCTTAAACTCTATTGGTCAGGATATCGGCTTTTCTTATCAGAGCAGTCTCGTCGTACCCGATGGAACAAAAGCGCTTGCAAGCACCGCTACTCAATATCTTCCAAACGCTAGACCAGGATCAAGAGCTCCTCATTTATGGCTTCAAGGACCAGACAGGGTGATTTCCACGATCGATCTTTTTGTTGATTCGTTTATTCTTTTGACAGATTCTGATGGAGAATCGTGGTCAAAAGCGCTACAGAACATGAATCCAGCTCTTTCTTTTCGCTGTGTATCGATTGGTGAGAATGGTGACTACAACGACATCAACAATGATTTTCATGAACTTTATGGGATTGAATGCGGGGGAGCCGTCCTTGTTCGTCCTGATGGTCATGTCTATTGGCGTTCGGTGAATTCAGCCGTGTAGATGTAGCCTGAACAACCCTATACAACTATTTTAAAAGAGTGGTAAAGCCAAAAGATGTGCCATCAAATAACCCTTTGTCGCTTAATTTTAAAGAGGGAATGACCAGCAACGCCATAAATGAGAGTGTCATAAAAGGTGCGCCTAGTGTCGTTCCCAATTGTTTGGCTTTCTCATCGAGTACGGAATACTTTTCTGCCACAGTATAGCCATCATCAGGGCTCATAATGCCCGCAACAGGGAGCGGCAATAATTCCGCTTTGCCCTCGCAAACTACTGCAATTCCACCTCTGTTTTCAATGATGGCATTGACTCCCTTGCAAATATCCTCATCGCTTGTGCCTACAACAATGATATTATGGGAATCATGTGCAATGCAGGAAGCTAATGCTCCGCGCTTTAACCCAAAGCCATTGATAAAGGCGACAGCTATGGGAGCATTACTATATCGATTGATTACCGCTAGTTTAAGAATATCTTGTTCGAGATCCACTACGAGATGGCCATCTTGAACCTTCGCTTTGACTTCGAGTTTTTTTGTAATCAATTCCCCATCTAAAGCCTGGATCACTTGAATCGTCCCTTCAGATCCTTTCAGGACAAAATCCTCTTCTTTTTTTGACGATATCTTAAAATTATTCATGACCTCGTTTTTCATAGATGGAATTAATGTCTTGCCATTCTCAGCAACTAATTTTCCTTTGATATAAGTCTTGAGGATGGAGAGATTCTGTAAATTGTCGACGATAATAAAATCCGCGCCTTGGCCTTTTTGCAAATAGCCAACGTCCAGATTGTAATGAATGATAGGATTGTAGCATGCACAGCGTAGTACATCCATCGTATCATAACCATGTTGCACTATAGAACGTTTGACTAATTCATTGATGTGCCCTTTGACAAGGTCATTTGGATGCTTATCATCGCTACAGAACATCACGCATTCAGGATGTGAACCAATCAATGTATGGAGAGCATCATAATTCTTGGCTGCTGAACCTTCTCTAATGATGATCTTCATCCCATATTTGATTTTGTCAAGTGCCTCTTGTAGCGTATAACACTCATGATCCGTCGAAATGCCCGCAGAGATATAGCGAGCCGCCTCTTGGCCTTTTAAACCTGGTGCATGGCCATCGATTGGCAGTCCAAGATCTTTGGCCGCCTGGATTTTATTCATGACAAGAGGATCCCTTGCTAAGACTGCAGGATAATTCATCATTTCACTCAAATACTTAAGCTTATCATTTTCAAATAGCGAACGGATCTCTTCAGCTGTAATAGTTGATCCTGCAGTTTCAAAAGAGGTGGCGGGAACGCATGAGGGAGCTCCAAAATAGAAATGGAAGGGGACCTGGTTTCCATTGCGGATCATATATTGAACACCTTCAGTCCCCAAAATATTCCCTATTTCGTGGGGATCTGAAACCGTAGCAACAGTGCCGTGGGGGACGGCAAGCCTGGCGAATTCTGAAGGCACAAGCATGGAGCTTTCGAGGTGTACGTGAGCATCGATAAATCCAGGGAGAATAAATTGTTGCGATGAGATCTCTGCGGAGGGCGTTATCGAGTCGATCCGGCCATCACGAACAACGATAGTTCCTGGATAGATTTTTCTTTCGGTGAGATCTACAATATTGCCTGAAACGGAGAACTGTTTCATAGACCTGCCTTTTTTGGCTGTTAGAACAGGGGATATTAAATAGTGCTTATAATTTACTGTTAACAGATTAAGTATTATTTTAAACTGACAAAATGAAGAAACATTAGTAATAACGCAAGTTGCTAGTCATGCAGTGCTTTTAAATGGGACCAAGAAAGGACATAAGGGACAAGGGACCTAAAGGACATAAGGGACGTAAAGGACTTTAAGGGACAAGGGACATAAGGGACAAAGAACATTTGTTGTCCCTTATGTCCCTTGTCCCTTAAAGTCCTTTACGTCCCTTATGTCCTTTCTTGATCTCATTTTAATCCATCGGAGACTAGCAACTTGCGTTATTATCATCATATTCCCAATATTAAAGATTCAAAGATGCACGACACGGCAGTGTTACTGAAGTTTCCGATCAGAAACATGGAAAACCCTAGAGCGAATATGCTTATATAGCAATGTGGTTACTTTTTGTTTATTACTGAATCTTTCGGAAGGTTGCTGTGATAAAAGTGTGTGAAATTTACAAAATAACAGACTTGGCATGATGAGTTACATGGAGATGGGTTTTGTCAATTATATGGGCACGATTAATCCCGCCTGTTACTTGAATTTCGACGCGCTTCTCTCGCTCTAGTTCCGCCATATATGCTTGCATGGGGACCTTTGTAAGCATGTATGAAATAAGATCATCAGGAATGTTGCTTGCTCGCATAACTTTGGCGGTTATCTCTTCCAACGAAAGAGGGCATTCATGCAACATTGAAAGAATCATATTTTTGGTTTCGAGAATACGCTGTTCATGATCATCTATCAACGCAATCAAATTAGATATCCTACCTCCATGATAAATGATAGAGGCATCAACAGAGGGAATTAAAGCCCTAAGTTTTTTAAATGAATTCAACGTATCATTGATAAAAGTGTAGTACAAAATAGGATATTTTCTGAACGTATCTTCCCCGAAAATAGCATCGCCACAATAAAGCACATTGTCAGGAGTTTTGATTGCAATCATGCCACGGGTATGACCAGGAAGGGTGATGATTTCGAATATTTCTCCGCATATAATAATTTTTTGATCCTGATATGGAGTAATAATATCGGTAACTTTAGAAGCTTGTTGAGGAGTAATGGGTTTGCATTTCTTAAGCTCTTCAAATGCTGCTGCGCCTCCACAGAAACAGATGGGAGCCATTAGAGGATCTTCTATAAATGGCCTTTCAGTTTCAGTGCAAAAGATTTTTACTTGCGGATACTTTTGCTGGAAGAACGCATTTCCTCCACAATGATCACCGTGACAATGCGTGTTGATAATTGCTGTTACCTGAACATGAGCCTGAGTCAAAGTTTTGTCAATTTCTTTAGCGACATCTTTGCTTATACCGCTATCGATTAAAACTGCCATTTTATCTTTGATGTAAACGCCTATAGAGAAAATGCCATCGCAATAAAAGCTATTTTCTTTTACTTGTATGAGATTAATTTTTGCCATCATCCACCTTCAGATCGATAAATTTTCCATCCGTCATTCTTTCTATTTCATTTGAATTGAGTTGAAAAACAGCGAATGGTGTGCCTGCAGCTGCCCATATC
>JABDBC010000066.1:0-2505 GCA_013288825.1 Chlamydiota bacterium | reverse complement strand
CATATCCATTCATAATCTTTCAAAGTAGGATCTAAAAAAGTCATTATTTTTTCATTATGACCAACGGGTGGAACTCCGCCAATGGCAAACCCTATTCTTTCTTTTACAAATTTACCATCTGCCTTGAGAAGTTGAAGCCCAGTATGGTTTTCAATTTTTTTAGTATCAACGCGATTGATCCCTGAAGCTATCACAAGAACTGGATTCCCAGATTCTTTATCCATAAATACTAAAGATTTTGCAATTTGTGCAACATCGCATCCAATAGCATTCGCTGCTTCCTCAGCCGTTCGGGTTGATTCTGGAAGTTCCTTGACCTCACACGAAAAACCATTATCCAGCAGAAAAAATTGTATCCTTTTGGCACTACCTGAAAGCTCTTTATTCATTACTATCCCTCCATAAAGAAAGTTTTTTAGTCATTTCAGTGACAATTTCTTTCGGCCCAAATAGTACAAGGCCATAAAAGATAATTTCTTCTTGTTTAGTGGCGAGAGTTCTTGCTTTCTGATCCTCCCATGTTCCCTCGGTCATGGTGTTTGTGAAGACCGAATATTGAATCCCTAATTCTTTAGCCTTCATTAAGAGGTTAGCAATCTTATTTGAATTTTTCTCACGTAAAATAATGAAGGGCATCTTTGAAATATTGGAGTAAACAAAACCATCTGCATTCTTATAATCCATCAGATGCAAGTCAGAAGACCCCATATGAGCTCCAAATCCTAAGCACATATGTGCCACTGCGTTCATGACAACGCCAGTTTCAATCTGCTTGTTGACAACGGCGACTAATTTATTCTGAAACATTTAAGTACTCCTTTTAATTTTATATAAGATTAATTTCTGTCGAGAAACAATGAATGGCTTGTGCAAAGACCTTTGCATGATAAGTTTTCCCTCTTCGTAAAAATTCTACTTTTACGACGCCGGGTCTTTCGATGAAATGGCCTTGTTCTACTCGAAAACTGTTTATGTCCTTTGATAAAAGCCCAAAAGTGTCAACATAAGCTGCAAGTCCGCCTAATACCGATCCTGTAAAAGGATCTTCAGGAATTCCTACTAAGGGAGCAAAACAGCGCATGTGAAATTGATTTTCTGAATCAAAGGTTGCAGGGCAAACTAAACATAAAACAACGATGTCATGTTGTTTTGAGAAATGTGCAAGTGACTTCGGATCGCATTCGATCTTCTTTAAATCTTCGAGCGATTGGATAACGAGAAATAAATCCTTATTCGTTTCTTCATACATCACAGGGAATGTCTGGTTAACCAAATGCAAGTCAAACCCCGCAGCTTTAGCAACGTCTAAATGAGAAATTTTCGATGGCCGTAACTTAATAATCGGGGTTTCATAAGCGACTTTAATCTCTTCATTATTTTCTATTTTTGCTTCCATTTTGAGAATCCCACAAGGCGTTTCTACGTCAAATGGATAGAGACCTGCTTCTTCAATCCCAAATCGTCTCTCTTTGGCAATCATGTAAAGCGCACCCACTGTAGAATGCCCGCAGAATGTGATTTCGTGTCCAGTTGGAGTAAAATAGCGCATTTGGAATGCTGCCCTTCCACTTGGCAACACAAAAGCTGTTTCAGATAAATTGAGTTCCCGAGCAATTTTACGCATCGTTGTCTCATCCAAATCATCAGCGTCTAAAACAACTCCAGCAGGATTACCTCCAAATTTCTTATTTGTGAAAGCATCAACTTGATGAACCTGTACCTTTCTAAAGCTAGCTGATGTTTTTAAGTAATTGTAAACAGTTGCACGCGAGATCTGAAGCTTGGAGGCGACATAAGTAGAAGATTCTTTAAAGTCGAATAATCCTTTCTCTTGCAATCTGGAGATGAGTTCTCTTTTTTGTTTGGCAGAGATCGCCTGAAGATTGATTTTATTTTCTGTGAGATAAGCACTGATAATCTGGTCAATCGATTGTTTCCAAGGATCAATTGTTGCCTGTGGCAAAGGGTGAGAGGTTGACTGGACAAGAAAATTGAGTTGTTCTTGAAGATTTTTAAAATGTGTTAAATCATAACGTATTCTGAGATAACCCACGATCAAGTTATCCTCGTAAAAAGGATAAATGATGCTCTTAACATTTTTTCCTCCGACTAGCAATTCAGAAAATACAGTATTTGTGTGGCAGTTTTGCACATCAAACTCTTGATCCTCCTTGATCGTTGAAAAAGCATTGAAAATTTCTTGAATTGATCCTTTCGCATTATATAGCGTCGCTTCAACTAAAGGATAAAACAAATCCACTAAACTTCGTGCTAATTGGGTGTGATTTTCTGCATTCATGAGCAACATCCTTATGTGTAAAATACAATTATATTCTAAATTAGAATATTTGTCAAATCATGAAAGATTTTCCCCAACTTTCCCGCTAAAAAGCAAGTAGATTTACCACAGAGATCACAGAGAGAAGAAGAGAAAACTGAATTTTTTAGTACAAAACCAACTGGGATTCGTAGAGGTACATCCAAGCTCCTATCGCCGCATTCGCG
>JABDBC010000065.1 GCA_013288825.1 Chlamydiota bacterium | reverse complement strand
GTGTTTTTATAAAAGGATGCTTTGCCATGCTAAAAACTAATTTTTTTTCTGTTTTACATAAAATAGCCTTCGGGTTATTCTCGATAAGTTTTTTTTCTAATTCTTCGGCTTTTTCTCAGGAGGCATACGATGAGTATCATACTCCAGAATGCACCTCTGACAATAAAAATAGAACAATACCTCCATCGCCAGATATGGTGAGTCGAGATTATGAGTGGTTTGATGATTGTCATCATGCCCATACATGTGGAGCAGAAGGGGTATGGCTTCCCGAAGGTCCTCCTCTCTTTCGTCCCTTCGTGGCAGATCCTAGAGCAGTCACCTATTCCATAGGCTGGCGTTTTGACGATCAGGCTCTCGTCAAAAATGTCATCGACGTATCTTATGGAGATTCTCTTCCAATATATCAATGGTTCAATGTTTGGCCTTTCAATGCAAAAATGAGAATTGAGCTGGAAGGGGCTTTGTGGGCCGTGTTTTCCCCCTGCCAAGAATCGTCGCCTTTAATTAATGCCGATTATTATTGCGGCATTCCTATCACATTTTCTTTTGATCGCTGGGCATTTCGTTGCCGTTTTTTCCATATTTCCTCACATGTAGGCGATGAATTCCTCATCAATCACTGGCATAAAAGCTTTAAAGGTGAGAGATTTTGTCGTTTTAATCCAAGTGCAGAGTATTTGGACTTCTATGTTTCGTATGATTTAACTGATGATATTCGGGCATATGGCGGCGTTGGGGTGATTGTGCATCAAGATGAATCCTTTAAGTTCGGAAGGTTTTATGCAGAAACTGGCATGGAACTTCATTTGCGCGAACTTGGATACTATGATGATTGCAACAGTCTCTATGGGATGCCCTTTTATGGGATGGACTTTCGTTACAGAAGAGATTTTAAGCATCATATAGACTCGACATATGTTTTGGGCTATGAGTGGGGCAAGACCTATGGATTATGTCGAGTTGTGCGAGTGTATATGGAGTATCACGATGGGTACTCTGCAGAGGGGCAATTTTGCCACCAAGCAACAAACTATTTTAGCATAAGAGCGTCATACGGATTTTAGGAGAAAGAAGTGGAGAAAACAGATTATAAGTTTTGGTTTTGGTTTTGGTTTACTTTTATTGCATTTGTTGCTGTCCTGGGTTGGGGCGGTCATGCATGGTTTGATAAATGGCTCAGTAGCGGGCGCAGAGATAGCCCATTTCTTCGAGTCACAAATCGGGAGATATCGTTGTTTCTGTGGCAATATCCAGAGCACATGCGAGCTAACGCACCCCGAAAAACAGGATATCTGCCAGGTTTTCAATATATAGAAAAGGTCAGTGTTGATCCTTTGCTTGCTGAAGAATATGTGGAGGCGCCACCTGAGCTATTATTTCTTTATCACACATGGCATCGTCTCCTTGGAAATCAGTACTTTCCCCGTCCGATCCCTTCCAAAACATTTCTGAAATTTCTTGATTATGCAACCGAATGGCAACCAATCTTTTGGCATGAAGCGCCGCAAGATTATGTCGCATTTGTAAAGCAGTTATCGGGAAAGGAAGAAGAGAAAGAACTTGATCTCGAAAGTTTGCCACTTACCACTCTGCCATTAGTTGTGAGACAGGCTTTTCAAGGGTGGCACAACTTTTTCATCGATAAAGAGGCTATAAATGGAGTGCGGCCGACTTATGGGGAGATGCGAAAATTTTTGAGTGAGCATCCTCATTATGCACGCAATTACTGGAGAAATATTCTTTTTGAAGCTAGGCCGCAATACTTGACTATGAAGGGATCTGAAAAGGACAAAGTTCCGGAAAATGAGCTTACGGCATTCTTGAGAGAGGGTTTTTACAATTATATGCAAGCGTCGCAACGTATGCAAGTAGCGCCCAGTAACCTAAGCGCCGCGACATAGATATGCATTCGCACTAACATCAGGCTGGAAAGCAACGTCTAAGAAGAAAAGTAACAGGATATGAAGGATCAGGCAGGATATGAAGGATAGCGAGCATCCTCTTGTAATTCAAAAGAATTTCCAATGAAGCTAAGGCCGGGAGGCCTTAGCTTCATTGGAAATTCTTTGAATATTAAGAGGATGCTCGCTATCCTTCATATCCTGCCTGATCCTTCATATCCTGTTACTTTTCTTCTTAGACGTTGCCTGCCTCAGCCTGGTGCTAATGCTAATGCTAATGCTTATGCTAAGCTTTGATAACTTTGCTCCTTGTTTCTCTGATTCTTGCAAACATTCTCGCTATTTGGCAATCGTCATAATGAAACAATCCGTAAAAAGATTTCACAAACACACTCTTGAATAACTTTTCAACTGCATCAATATCAACTTCCCCCTTGAACCACTCCTCCAACTGTCTTTCCTGCTCGAGGGTATACCCCCAAACATCTCCTTTCATAAACTTCATCTTCAAAATGAGATTCCTGCAATCTAGTAACACCGCATCCAATTCCCGCTCTTCAAACATCTTCCGTGAAGACGCATCAAAAATTCCTGTGTCGATATTTAATAGAAATGCTTCTGAACCAACCGGAAGACCATAGCTGCCTTTTCGGAACAATTCTCTGATTTGCTCTGCATCATTTCCATCAATCAACACGATCTTCCGACCTTCTTTCGAACGCACAATCATGGCACAATTAAGAGGCTTCTGGACACTACCAAAAGGATATTCATTGTGCACAGTATAAAAGAGATCGAAACTGACTAATAAATCTGTTCCGAATAATCTACCCAACAATGATCCGTCCGGCTCACTTAACGTTCTCTTCACTCCGGAATAATGTCTAAATTCCCTTTTCAATAATTCAACAGCATAAACCACAGAAGAGATGGGCGTTGCATGCCTGCGTCGTGCTAAGGCTACATCTATGCTAAGAGGGGTGATATCTAAAGACATCCATTTCGAATGGGGCGGTTCTCGGAGCATGAGACGTGCATTCATCATATCCTTCAGTCGTTGCAATTCGGTTTCGATATCCAGCGAGAGTTCCATTTTCTTTTGAGTTTCCACATCAGTACTAACCGAAACACTCGTACTCGTGGTCAGTGCAACAGCAAGTCCCATCATTTTATCAGGCCTTGAAGGGAGCATTTTATTAACGAGACTTCGAGAAATTGTGACATCGATAATACCCTGGATATCCTTACCTACTTGCTCAAAATTCGGCTTCATAGGAGCTGTCGGGTTAGCCTTACACCATCCCTCCATAGCTTCCACAATATTCGACTTTTCTTTCATTAATACAACTTTAGCAGGTAGCAAACCTTCGGGTTCACCGTGCTGTGCATAGGGGGAATGCTCGACAGAGGTCAATGTGAGTTTGTTCAATTCTCTATAAGCTTCCGTGTAGAGATCACCAATAGAGATATTCTCCAAAACCCGATCATATTCTTGGAATGCAACATTTGCTATCGCATGGCGTTTTCCCATCAGGTTGTTATCAGCTTCCAGTCTGGATTCGGGCTTTTTAAGAAATAGCGAAAGATCCAAGCAATCAAGGGTTGTCTTTTTAACACCATCTTTACTAAAACTCTCTTTAACAAGATCAGCGAACTCGTCGGTTAAGAGATAGGAAATACGCTGTCCGGTGTGTAATCCGCGCATTCTCCATATCCCTTGAGACTTACCTCTAAATTTTGAATCCCTACTCAAAGTCACAAGAGCTTGGGCTGTCTCCATTTGTGGAATATCTGTTCCTGTACACTGTCTTGGGCCGTATATTGTAAAACGTCGTGAGGGATGAATGGCTTTGGAATGTCCAGGAACAGCTTCATATCCTGTATCTTTCTTCAGAAGGGTCATGGGCATATCATCGTGAAAGTAGAATACAGCAGTTAAATCACGACGATTTCTCAAAATTATTTCCCCTAAAATATTGTGAGGAGCCCCTTTAAACATTCCACCAACGTCGATGATTGCGTGGTAGTCATCAAATTTGATACTTGCAAGCTTTAAAGTTGTCTCCATGCGGAAGATGGCTTCATTCTGTTCTCGAATGGCTCTGGGGACAATTTTGTCCTCAACTTCGGAAAGAATCGCTTTTGATTCCCCCTCTGATCTCTTCTGTCTTGCTGGTATGATTGAGATCTTATCTCGACTATATTTATATTGGAGGAATTCGGTTCTGCCATCTATTCCTCGCTTTCTGCGAGGTGTAAACATCTTATGGAATGTGTTTTCATACACTAGAGTTCCTGAAAAGGCGTCAGCTTTAGCAAAGACTTCAGGCAATGTCTGTGCGTTGCTGCTGATGCGCGTTCCAAAAACCTTGATCTTGGGCAACACATACTTGGCAACGAAGTGAGTCGTTAAATCAACATCATCACTAATTAAATCAGAGAGGCGTTGTAAATGGGTGGGTGTGTGGGATGTCAACCATTCTGGATTCCCTTTACCTCCACACATTTGCATAAATTCTCGATAACCTGGTGTGGATTCGACGGGTGCCCCTGAGAAGGTTCGTTGGCTATTAATTGCGGTAACTAAGCGCTGCAATTCCTGTTTAATGCGCCAAGGGGAAACCCCTTTCTTCTGATATGCAAGTATAGATAAATTCATCTGTTCGGTGAAGCTTGCAAATTCAGACCCTTCTGAAGCCTTGTCATCGCTGGCTGGAATAGCAATTGGAAGATGCGAGCCATCTTTTAACGGATAGAAAATGAAACTCTTCCCATACATACTAACGGCTGCAGCGTGCATGTAGACTTTGATTTGCCCTCTGACAAATCCAAGAGCCTCTCGCAATCTCGTATTATCGGCTGTAAGCATACTCGCGGGAAGCTTAATGACCTCTCCTGCTGGGGTGATTAAATGAGGGACAGTTAAGAATCGAAGAAGTTCGGGAGATGCTGGATCGATGGCGAAATTCAAGTCTTCTTTAAGGTGTTTTAAGGCAGCTTTAGCGAGAATTTCCTGCATCTCTTTACATCCCTTAGCATGCCTTTCTGGAGATTCATCGGTGTATACCACAGCTGTGGGATGTTTAACATGCCTTGAGAATCCATCGAAGTGGAAGATCTTCTGAATTGCCTCACTATTTAAGGTTTTATAGAGAACTGATGTCAGTTGCGAATAGATCGGATCTAAGTGGATGCCGGGACCTAATGCTTTTTGAGTTTCCTTACGAACACTTAATTCCATGTCGACTTCGTCTATAACGATATGTCCGTGTTTTTTTAAGATTAATTTGATCTCCCTAAATAAAAGTTCGGCTCGTTTAAGGGTGCAAATTTTATCATAATTGGCTTCTTCGGGATTTAGAGGAATACCTTCTTTACGCTTAGTTTCTATTTTACCCCAAAGACCTTTCGCAAAACCTTTAGCTTCGTCCTCTTTATTTATATTGCAGACGTTGTAGCGATTTTCTCGAGCATTTAAAATAAATTCATGGATCTCCCCTGTCGAGACGATCAAGAAAGCCCGATTGCGAATGATTTGTTCTAAGTGTTCCTTAATAGCACAGAGCCCATCAACAGTCCCTGCGCGTTTCCAATCGACTCGATGGGCTTCTTGTCCAAAAATGCGACCTGAATTTGCTTGAAGCTTTTCTGAGACCACGGCGATGAGCTCTTCTGGGATGATAGAAATTGCCAATGTCCCTTCAGCAGGCTTTTCAGCGCTTTTCATTTCGGCTTCAAATTTGCCTAAGGCGGCCGATTCGTCGATTGCCTTCCAAGCAAGGTTCATGAGTAATTCTGGAGTGATATTTTCGGTTTTTCCGCCTCCCATGGGGATCTGCAAGATAGTGTTTCCATGTTTAAACAGTAGTTCCAAGTAGTCGATTTGATCTTTAAAGAAAAGGATATTGCAACGATATTCCATCACCAGATATCTGAGGGCATGCTTATCTTTGGAGGCGTTTGAGATGGTGTAATGCCTTTGAGCGGTAAGCTGGGTCTGTAAGGCTTGAATCCGTTGCTCTTTTATATCTTGAGCAGTCTCTGGATTATTGATTTCGGCGATGATCTTTAAGCAACGTTCTATTTGTTGGTGACGGGTCTCTTGAACAAACCAGAACTCGATTTTTGCTCTTAATTCGATCACATCCTCTTCTGTAAGAGCTTCATTGCGCTCTAGAAATGTTCCAACATTGTCGCGCAGCACAAGAACAATCAATTCATCAATCGTAATGGGCTTTCTGTCTTTGCCTCGGGTTCTTCGAAGGGTATCTCTTATGCCATCTACGGAATCTTCAGAAATCTTATTAGCTAAAGCGATGATCTCTTCTTTCATTTTGGTGCATGTAAATCCACTATTCTTTTGCATGTGGTCAAGGGCATCTTTTAACAGAACTAATTTTCCAGGGTTTAGGATTTTTGCGGGAGGGGTCGAAGCGCGTTCATTGAGATAACACTGAACATCAACTGCAAGCTCTGTAATATTTCTTTGGTGTACTGGAAATGCATCTTCTCCAGCTGCTGCTACTGTATACCTTTCAATCACCTCCTTCCCAAGTAGTTCATCTTCAGCAGAAAGCCCACATCCTGCTGCGGTCGAAAATATGGGGCCGGTACTTTGTGATATGAGATATGCTTTCTCACAGGCTCGTTCGTTGAAAAATGTTTCCCTTGTTCGAAGGTGTTTTGCTACTTGCAGACTGCTCTCAAGACTTACGGCGACCGTTTCTTTCTCTTCCTTGGAATCTCTTTTTGAGTCGCCCTCGGTCTTTCTTTCTGCTTCTTTAGTTTCCCCTTCTGCAAACAAGAAAGCTGGTGGAAATAAAGTGGTGGATGGCAATGTGGCATCGATCTGTTGAATCGGCTTCGTAATGACCTTTCGCGGTGCAATAGGTCGGGATTCTTGTGTTACTAGTGAAGATTCAGGTTGCGTGATACGCCACGATAATTTCTTGAGAGTATCAATTAATTTGATAGGATCCTTATTTAATTCTTCCATTTCTGCTAGTGATGGGAAACCATGTGATGGTTTCATGACATGTTCCAAGATTCTTGCGCGGATACAATCCCATTTAGGACCACTTACTGCCCATGCTAGAAGAGCTTTCAATCGATCCTTCTGCTCTTCATTCCCATTCATTGCGATTGCATAATAAGTTAAAAAATCTTTCCCCAACGATTCATGAGCCATAATAATTGGAGGGTATTCTAACAATTCAAGGTTTATAGGGCGATGACATTGAATTGCTACTTCAAACATATGTTTAGGCAAAGATCGGTCTAGCTTTTGCGTCCTTCTAGGAGCCCCTTCATTTCGTCTAAAAAGAGTATACCTAGGCCACACTGTTTCAGCATCCATTGTCGCTGCGTATTGTTCGCAATACTTATCAATTCGATCCATTTCATCTAACGTTAACTCACTTGATTTGTCATGGGCAAGTTGATTTAAATAACTTTGGACAATGCTGCCAAAGGAATTCTTAAAGAATTCATCCCATGCGTTTTTTTCCACTTTTTCTACAGAATCAGGTGCGGGATCATGCCATTGTGTTTTCCCATATTTCCAACAATTATCTTCCATGAGAGCCAGTGCTTTTAGCTGCAAAAATACTGCCCTAAAACTAAGGTCAAACCCCTTTGTTGACATGACTATCCAAGAGAGTAGCTGATATTCTCTATCAGTATAGGAGCTCATTTTTTTGAAATCGGAAAGGATCTTGGCTGTTCTATTATAATCCCTCTGGCTAAGGTATAAATAACATAGATAGAACCTCTTTTCTAATGTATCACCCACCAATTCTCCTGCATCATCAATCCCAAACTCATATAGAGGGCTTGCAGAGCTGAAAGGAGGTTCGATGAAGGTCAACTTGTTTGAAAGAGATTTAATCGATGGGTGTTCGAAATTAATTTTTCGAGAGGGGATCAATACGATTTTCTTCATCCCTTTTTGCAGGGTAATATACCCAGGAATCCTTTCCAACGCTTTATGATGCTCTTCAACAAGCTCATAGTCCTCATATGGGGCTCGACATATGACTTTTCGACTGACATCAAATCTCAATCCATATCGAGGAAACCCAAGTTCTATGATTTTGTTATCTTTTTCATACTTCTCAGCTGCTTCCTTTTCTTCGTCAACAGGTCTATCTTCGGCGTTTCTCCATCTCCATAATTCCACACTGTCGTCAAAGTCTTTGAAGGGTCTATAAGGATCTCTCGGGTCATTAGTTGCTTTTCTTCCAGCAAGTTCCACATCCTCCCTCTCCCCATTCTCCTTTATTCTGATAAATAGTTGATTTTTGGGATTTTCATTTCGAAGAAAGATATAGCGCAGCCGGCCACTTCCTCGTTCAAAAAATAAGAGCTTATTTTCAAATTGCCAACAGGTGCAAGTATGGTTAAAACTAAAATTGGCAAGAGGGCAGTCATAGTTTTTAAGCCAAATTTCTTCCTCTTTTTCTATTTGTCCACGCTCAGTGGCGTCGAGCGAAGAAAACAAAACTTTATGAACTGAAGATTGCAATTCTTTTAAACTTATCCTTTTATGAATCTGTGGGTCGCCCGCTCCAACAGATGTTTGAATTTCAAAACCATGCTCATCAGTGAAGCGCCAATAATCACCCCCATTTCGGATATTTGTCAACCGGGATGGATTTGGGAACAGTGCACGAAAATCGGCGCGATTCGTTAGCGTCGAGGAAAGTTGGACTCCGCCCTTAAAACCATCTGGAAGATACATTCCGACAGAAAGGTCTACCCTACAGTTAGGTTCACTGCCATTAATATGGGGATAAAAACTGAAATCCCATTTCGTCGTCCTTTTTCCAATAGCTTCGGATAAAATTTTAGAGACAGTTTCATGGCCAGATTTTTTTAGCATTGCGTCTATTTGATACATGACTGCATTAGCGAGTTTGGAGACATCTTCGTCAAGCAAAGGGTTTTCTTCAGCAGGCAAAACTATTGATGCAGGATGATCATAATGAAAGAAAAGCATCTGCAATATTGATGGGAGGTCTTTTTCATCTAAAGACTTTCGTCTTCCGTATGCTGCCAAAACTTCGCGATACACAAGACTTCTGGTTTCTTTTGAATCTGTAGGTTTGAGTTCACGTGCCTTGTTTGTCAATGCTTCAAGATGATTAGAATGCTCCTTGCGTTCTGCTTCCCCCTTTGTTTCTGGTTCGACAAGCGAATGATATCGCTGCTGAAATTGATCACCCATCCTCAAGAAAAAGAGCTCTGCAGTAAGATTCTTTTCGGCTTTTGCCAGGGCAACACCTTCCCTCACAAAGGCCTCAAGTTGAAAAGCAAAGGGTGGAAAGATTTTTAACTGCGTACTCAACAGATCTGCTTCAAACATCATGGAAGTAAAGAAATGCTGATAATCAGGGTCTAGTAGTCTTAAAAGGTACTTTCTAAAATGTCCAATCGTTTTGACTGGCTGTTGAGACCGATCTTCCTTACACCTCAAGAGCATAAGCTCACACCACTCATCTAAGCCCATATCCTTGTTAGGCCTATATCGTTCAGCTATCATCACCCTACTTTGGGTCGTGTAATTATATACTCCGCTGTACATTAGGTTAAGTATTGCAATGAGCTGCGGATTTTTTATGACCGGAAGGGCTTCTAAAAACTGTGTATCCCCTCTGTTTGGCGCTTGTGACCTCAAAGCTAATACTAGGGATGAGAAATAAGAATATTTTGAGACAGATTCTGTGGTGCTTCGAGGTGCATACTCACCATGAAATTGTCGAAATGGAATTTTCACTATCGAACTCGGAAACTCTTGATAAGCTAACTCAGTGGCAATAGCTAGTAACTTGAGTGATCTAAAGCCCGAAAACATAATATAGCTTCCATCTGCTACTTCGTCTACTAGGGCAATCATGAGCCGTTGATGATCAGAATGGATTTGCCGGTCTCTAAACAGTTTTTGTAAATTGTAATCGACAAGAGATTGAACGGTTTGAGCTCTTCCAGACCCTCTTTCATGTGTGTGGAATTTAGTAATATACCAATCTACAAAAGCGGCCTCAGATATATGTCTTGAAGCGTGTTCACTTCCTCGGATCTCTGCTACAAGTTTGTCAGACACTTGGAATTTACAAGGCGCTACAGTGATTTGAGATCCCCCTCTAGGCTCTATATGAGGAATATTTAAAGTAAAAACATCTGTTGCTTTTCGTTCCTTCTCCTTAGATACATCTTGGACGACTTGAAGCGAATCTTGTAATACACGGACTGTCTTAGGATTAACAACAGGGAAGTAAGGAGTTATTGGTAGCCCTGTAATGGCATCAAAAGGAAGGCGATGAGGCAGAACAATCTTTGAAATCTCATTAAAAGGCTCGGGAAGATTTTGGGCAATACGTTGTAGAGCTAACAAAGCATGTTGCAAGTAACAAAGATTATCGATGTTGAAAGTCTTTGCATTAAATAGATTCCTTTGAGTCTGTACGAATGTCTCTCCAAAAAAGGCAATGCGCTCCATACAGAGCTCAGCTTTTTCTGCAGGAATTTGTCCCCAACGGGGATCAATCAAAGAAGGCATTTTTGCAAACATATTTTTGATAAAGTGATAGACCTTGGGGTCCATGACATCAAAATGAATTCTTTTTGTTGTAGGCAATCCTTTCTCTTTCGCTTCCTTTTCATTCTCTTCCTTTCTATCTTCCCATTGAGTTAAACACTTATACCATTCCTCAAGATGCGTGTGGAGCTCAGAAAAATTGGATGGCCATTCACTTTTCTGAGAAAGGAGATTCCTCATGCCATATTGTTCCTCCACATATTTCGGAGAAGCTGTAGACCTGGGAGCATAACTTCCCAAAGAAATTTCGATTCCAGGGGTTGGTCCGCTTAGGATCGTCTCAAATTTGGGATGAGAGGATGGATAGGCCTTTTCGAAATTTGCGATGGATTCTTCACATGCGGTCTGAAGTATTCTGAGAAGTTCATTGGTTTCATTCGCTGTTTTTTCCGAAATATGATCATTGTCAATGGCTTTGCCTGCACTTCGACCACATTTTATAAGACTGTCTCTGAAGAAGTTCAATGTGGCTTTTTTGGTTCTTATCTGCTCTTCAGTGTCTGTAAGAAGCAATGCAAAGGTTCCTTCTCCACGTAACTTCATAGCATAGGCTTCTATTGCTCGAAGCCAAAAGGAGAGCTTTCTAGCTTTATATGTGGCTCGATACTTCTGCCGAATGAAGGCCATGTATACTTTTGTAGTACAGTTACCAGTCCGCTGGGGTGTATCAAAATTCTCATTTGGACTCGAAACGACAACGCGATCGTCTAATAGAAACCCGGGATTAAGACTTCGTAAAAATCCCACGTAGACATCGTTTGCAGAAAAGGATTTTTTCAGTGTATTAGGCAGCGTATAGCCGATTGTATAAAGTCCCACCCACGGCTCTCTTCGAAATAGAGCTTTCAAAGGACAAGAGATCGTTAAAACAGATTCGGCATTTCGTTCGAAGTCATTCAAGGCGCTCTTGTGAAATTGAAGCCCAGAGCCTGTGTTATATGTTGTAACCTCGACAGTGTCTTCTGGACCTTCTGTTGGTATCCTTAACTCATGTAGAATAGCGTGACCTGGGCTTCCTGCCCATCCTCCAGGAATGAGCAAGCGATCGCCCGCCTTCATTTTAGCGATTCTTTCAATCATTCCGTCTGCAAACTGGCTGGCTTGAACAACTTGTTCGATATCGGTATACTCTCTATACCCACACTTCATTAGTTCTTGTAGTTGCTTGTCATCAGGTACTGTAAGGGCACATTTTTTTGCAAATTCATCAATGGCAAGCAATTGATCTATCGATGCAATCAGCTGATCACAAGGAAACTCTTTACTTTGATATTCCTTACTTCGCCTCTGCTGGTCCAACAATGACCTTATAAATTCTCCGCTATTTGCTGTAGTGCCTCCTTCAAGATTGACCCCATCAAGAGTGGAATTTCGAGTCCCATCCCCAATAAGACCCGCTACAAGGGACGTCGTTACAGCTAGCTCTTGTGATTGTTTTGGTATAACTTCATTCCGAAGGAAGACAGCTTCAATTGTGTTTAACGGAACATATAACGAAATACCTTTTGCTTCGCGTCGTTTAGGCGGAGTGAGTGAAGCAGACCTGGTAAGAGCTGTTGTTGCAATCGCAGTTGTCGCAGTTGTTTTAGGTGTACTTGCCCGAGGAGGTGTGGAAATAGGCGCTCGAACTGCTATGGGTGCTAGAGGGATAGATTGCATGGGAGCTGGGATAATAATCGGTGCTACAATTGATGCGATAGTTACAACATGTGGAATGATAACAGGTGTTGTAGCTGGTGGAGTTGGTTGAATTGGCGGAGGTGGAGGAGGTGATGGTGGAGCTGAAGGAGGTGATGGTGAGACAACAACAGGTGTGACGACAACAGGAGGTGTAACATCAATAGGAGGTGTTGGAGGCGTTGGTGCAGGTGCTGGGTCAGATACAGTCGTTGGTGCTGGGCTAGGCACAGGTAGTGGTGGTGCTGGTTCAGGAGAAATGAGAGACACTCTGCTGGATTGTATTGTTTTTCCCGAGGATTCAGATTCTTTGGGTTTTGAGAGATATTTGCGAACACATTTGCATGCGAAAAGGGATAATGTGATACCTCCAACGGCAAAAGAGCAGAAGCCGAGGATGGCAACACTACTGTTTGAAAGGGAAATTGCGGCGAGGATAGCTGGAGTGAGGACTTGGGCATAGAGGAGAATGAGGGCAAGAGCGCCGATGACGATGAGTGCGATGGCGACAACTTTTGCGATTTTTGCGGCAACATGTAGGGAGGAGTTTTCTGCATTGCAGCAAGAGAGGGAGCGTTTAGGAAAACAAACAGAGGCCATAATATAAATAATCTGTTATTAATTTTTAAATATTAATAGAAGTATATCACAAATTAAAATATAAGTCTAACAAAAATGATATCATATAAAGGAAGCAATAAGAGATCGTATAAATATAACT
>JABDBC010000064.1 GCA_013288825.1 Chlamydiota bacterium | reverse complement strand
TTCCTATGTTCTTGCAAATCATTTTATTCACATTCGTGCTACTTTTTCGAGCCGCTGTCTATGCTGAACCCTACGCTTTTCAAGAAATTTGGGCCTACGTATTAAAGGGAGAAGAAAAATGGCTCAAAGGCTCAGAACCCATCACCGATATCGCCTATTTTAGCGCTGAGGTCAACGAAATTGGCCGCTTAAATGAGGGGATTGATCTCAATAAGATCCCAAGGGCCGTCCGTTATAATCGACGCGTCCATCTCGTGATCTCTGTTCCAGGCAATCGCTCACTGATGTACTGGTGCCTTTCAAAAGATACTGAGACCCGACAAGCCCTTATTGCTGATATATTAAGGGCTTCAAAGCCTTATGATGGCCTGCAGATAGATTTTGAAGTGATTCGTCCAGAAGATCGCCACGCTTATTGGAGTTTCCTAAAAGAGATAAAAATGGGTCTTTCTAAGGAGAAAATCTTCAGTGTGGCTCTTCCTGCAAGGACTAAAGAGCTTCAAGATGCATTCAATTACAGCCAGATTGCACAAATTGCCGATAAAGTCTTGGTGATGGCATATGATGAGCATTGGCGCACAGGACCTCCTGGGGCTATTGCTTCAGTAAATTGGTGTGAAAAGGTCTGCAATTTTTCAAAGAGGACAATACCAGAGAATAAATTGGTCATGGGGATTCCCCTCTATGGCCGCGTATGGCAAAAGCAAGAAGTGGCCCGAGCTTTAAAATATTTTCAAACGTTAGAACTCTGGAAGCAACATCCTTCTGTGTTGAAGAGGGATCCTGATGGAACGGCTCATTTTGAATACAAACAAGAAGTGGATGCTGTGGTTTATTATGAAGATCTGCAGAGTTTAAGTAGTAAGATTGGTTGCTATCAGCGGAATGGAATTCAATCGATTGGTTTCTGGAGGGTATCGCAGGAACCCATTGCGGTTTGGAAAACCCTGGCATTGAAGAAATAGACCCCTTCTCTCAAAACTATCTTTATGTTGAATCTATTCATAGGATCTTATATATAAGTCTTAGAACCCCTTTGGAGAAAAGACATGTCCAAAACCCTTTTGCTAATCGTAACGATAGCTATCGCAATCGTAGGCTTCTTCACTTTTCGGGTCATTCAAGATCCCTCGACTATCGGCTTGACAGCAGACGGACAAAAAAAACCGGATGTACAGCAAGTGAAAGGCTTGGCGACAGCTTTTGATCAATGGCGTGAATTTGCTGCTCCATCAGGACACTTCAAAGTCCTATTGCCAGCTCTTCCCCAACATGCGACGGAAAAGTTAAGAGATCCCAAAACTCAGGAGCCTCGTCAATACGATATGTACGTGTCTGAAGAGGGCAATGGCACATTGTTTATGATTAGCATCATCTCAATCCCCGACAATAAGCAACAAGCCATCGATGAAGGGGTTTTGAAAACTGTGATGAATGACATGTTAAAATCAACGCCAAATGGTAAGTTGAAAACGATGAAAATTGGCAATTATAAAGAATTTCCTTCGATTGACTTCGCAATTGAAAATGATCAAGTTCTCATCGATGGCAAAGTGTTTCTCGTTCAGCAAACCCTCTACGCATTAACGTCAGTTGCTAAAAGGGATATGTTTCTCAGTTCAGAGTTTGATTTCTTCATCAATTCCTTTCAGCTTTTAAATAACAAGGAATAAAGTAAATGAACCCTCTCTGTCTCATCTGTTCAGCATTTCTACTTATAGCTGCAGCGCCTCCTCAATCTACCTCGACCTCACAGCCAATTCCTACACCCTCAATACCTACTGTTTCGACTCCTACTGTTGCTCCTCAAACCCAACCCAAGGGAGCTACAGGACAACCAAAAGGAGCAACAGGCAAAAAACCAATGCCCTTCAAATTTTCTGCAACAGGGGCTACAGCAGGCCCTGAACAGCAAGTTGGGGCAATTTACACTTCTCCCGGCATAGCAACTATACAAGGAGGGGATTGGGTTGGCGCTGAGCATCTTTATGGTCTTTCCACAGATATTCGGTTGGTGGTTGAAATTGTCCATCCACAAGGAATGACTGCTCCAATTACTAAAGAATGGATTTTGGAAAAAGTTCAGCCGATATTAATTGGGGGAGGGGTGCAGCCAAGATCCGGGTTGAGTCCCAATCAGACTCCGCTTCCTTTTTTGCATTTTTTGGTGATGATTAATCCGATTGAGAAGGGGTATGTGGCCTATTGTGCAGCACGATTGTTTGAATCGGTGCAGGTGGATCGCCCGAATCTTAAGGTAGATGTGACCTGGCAGGCAATAACATGGGAAAAGCAAGAGCTTATGGTATTTGCGAGCGAGCAATTGGAAATTGAGTTAGCCAAGGCCGTTGAGGCTTCGGCAACTTCATTTGCGAACAAATTCAAGTCCTACGAACGCCAGAAGTAGTCAGCGCGGTTTGCGTTGGAAGCTTATGGCAAACACAAGCTCATGTGAATATCCCAAAAGCCTCGAAAAGATATCTTGCAACTCTTCCTGTATTGTTTGCATCAGTGTTTTCTGTTCAGCAGGCGATGCGTAAGGCAAGTCAGCCACAACTTTGATCCGATTTTTTTTCAAAACCATATGGCTTGGGATTTGTTGATTGGGATAGAGTCGTTGCCAATAAGAATTTAGATATTGTTGAACAATTTCTTCGTCGATGGCAATGGTTTTTTTGCCGGTTCGCATATAGTAGGTTTTGCGTCGCGTATTCAGATACAGTCCAATGAGCAATGTGATGCCTACGACAACGAAGCCATATCCAAATAAGCTTATTGTAATTGAGTTCTCTAAGATAAAGATGACGACATCTGTCCGGAAATAAGGAGACCAAGGCAATAAAATGGCTACAAGTCCGAAGCAGATGAAGAATAGGGCGATTACCACACTGACAATGTAGTAGAGGAAGTTATACAAGAAACTAAACATTTTGTACCCTGATTGAGACGTGAAAACCTAAAAATCATCGCTATATTCTTCTGATTCCCCTTGTGCATGCATCTGTTTAGATAATTGCTGCTGAAGGGCTTTCAGGGTACTATTAGCTTGATCAAGAGGGATAATATTTTTGAAGAAGACGTGCACAGCGGAGACCCGTAACCCTGTTAAGCGGGTGATTTCTTCGACCACTTTGGATTGAATTTCCTCGGCTTTCTCAGGAATGGAGATCCCGTAGCGGATATCGACTTCGATTTTGATGCTGACAGAATGGTCGCGGTTATCGCGTTCTGACTGGATGCCGCTGCCGATTTCGGGACCGCTTCTTCCGAGGATATTGTTTATGAAACTGCCTTGAGCCAGAGCGATGCCATCGATGGTGGATATTGTCTCGAGGACAATTCCTTGGAATATTTTGGTGTCGATATCGCTGACAAACAGCGTTTCAGGGAGTTCAAATTCTTTAGTATCGACTTTTTTGATATCTAAAGGCCTGATATTGCTCATTTTTTTTTCCATATGAAACCTCATGCAACATAATCTTCATGTTACACTATTTTTCACTAATTTATCTACACCAACTTTCGATATCTGAAAGGACAAAGGACCTAAAGAGGTAATTGCAGAAGTGCCGGCCCTCCGGGACGGTATGTGTTGGTTGGCGCTTACCCAGGCTTCGCTTACCCCTCCGGGGAGCTTCAGCCTGGGCTATTACGTGAACAGGCCCTCCGGGCTGTATGGGGAGCTTTTGTATGAAAGTCACTTTTCACACTGCCCGGAGGGCTGTTTACATAATAGCCCAGGCTGAAGCTCCCCGGAGGGGTAAGCGAAGCCTGGGTAACTGCCAACCCACACATCCCGTCCCGGAGGGCCGGGACAAACCAATTGCTTTGACCTGATGCTTTGGCACTTCTGCAATTACCTCCTTATGTCCTTTAGGTCCTTTGTCCCTTCATGGGCGCGTTCACGAAAAAGTGGTAAGAAATAGCTTTTTTCTATATATCTACGTCATATTACGATCGCATCATCGCATAAAGGAACTCCAATGAAAGGATTTTGTCCACTCGCTTCTGGATCGAAAGGCAACTGCATTTATTTAGGTACCGACAAAATAAAGATCCTCATCGATGCCGGTATCAGTGCAAAAGCGGTAAAAATGCGATTGGCAGAAATTAATGTCGACTTGGCTGAAATTGATGCAATATTGATCACGCACGATCACGTCGACCACATTCAAGGCCTGAAAGTATTAGCGTGCAAAATGGGAATTCCTGTATTTGCAAATCATGAGACTGCTAAAGGAATTGTGGATCACTTGCATGACTGTCCCAAATTTAAGATTTTTTCCACAGGGGAAACCTTTGAATTTGGCGATATTGAAGTACACCCTTTTAGCGTGCAGCACGATACCTTAGATCCTGTCGCATTTTCAATCCGCTTTGAGGATCTGAAATTGGGTTTTTGCAGCGACTTAGGCTTCGTTACGACTTTAGTTGAAAATCAGCTGCGTGATTGCGATTATTTATACGTTGAAGCCAATCATCAACCTTCGATGGTGCATGCTTCTTCACGACCGATGATTTATAAACAGAGGGTATTGAGCCGCGTGGGTCATCTTTCCAATGAGGCCTGTGGCAACCTTCTAGCTGAGGTTGCACATTCGGGTTTGAAGCACATCCATCTTGCACATTTGTCAAGTGAATGTAATTCTCCAGAAGTGGCTTTGAGTGTCATTAGGGAGATATTGGAGAGGCATGGGATTCAACTTGATATGTGCACTGCTCCTCAACATATGATTAGCAAAGCGATACATTTCTAATGAGGGGGGCTGGTCCCTGCTTAGTGCCGGCCCTCCGGGACGGTGTTCTTAATTGGCGCTAACCCAGGCTTCGCTTACCCCTCCGGGGAGCTTCAGCCTGGGCTATTACGTGAACAGGCCCTCCGGGCTGTATGTGGAGGCTTGTAGCTTTATGTTGATAAATCGTTTCTATATACAGCCCGGAGGGCCTGTTCACGTAATAGCCCAGGCTGAAGCTCCCCGGAGGGGTAAGCGAAGCCTGGGTTAGCGCCAATTAGTAACACCGTCCCGGAGGGCCGGCACTAAATAGGGACCTGCCCATGAGAACCTTATGCAACTAGCAACTTGATTTGAAAGAGTTTTGTGATGGCTGTGAACACATTTCCGAAATTAATACACCTGGCCCAGATTAAACCCAAAGGGCAGGTGCAATATTTGCTCCTAAAACAAGTGTCTCTTGAGCGGTTCGTATGGTTTGCAAATGACTCTGAACAGCCTGTTGAAGGAGGTTCCATTGGAACTGCAATACGGCTTGCACGCAAACACTGGAGAAATGATTTTTTTCGCACTGTAATTTGCGGTTTTCGTTATACTCTTCCTGAGCGTGATGAGCATGGGATTAATGCTTTGTATTACCAAATGGTTGCCTCCTACAGGTCTGCAAATGGGGTTTATTATGACGATGAGGCGGGGCATAATTGCATCGTCAACTTTGCTTCGCAGGAGGCTCTGTCGCTCTGGAAACAACTTGACAAGCAACAGACATATGCATCAGGCTAATGTAGCAAATTTTTCGTGCCCGTGCCCTTTCGTGAACGCGCCTCTGAAAGGACAAAGGACCTAAAGGACATAAGGGACCTAAAGGACAAAGGACGTAAAGGACTTAACGCGTTGCTGCCCTGTCCTTTATGTCCTTTATGTCCTTTGTCCTTTAGGTCCCTTATGTCCTTTAGGTCCTTTGTCCCTTCATAGGCGCGTTCACGAAAGGGCGCGGGCACGAAAAACTATTCGGGTTGAGACATGAAGAATGAGCGTAAGATTTTATTCAATATGGGTCAGTACCAGATCCTCGAGCTGATCGGCAAAGGCGGAATGGGCGAAGTCTTCCTTGCCTTCGATACCATCTGCGGCCGTTGCATCGCACTAAAAAGAATCCGCCCCGACCTTATCGAACACAAACAGCTGCGCAATCGATTCGCTCGCGAAGCTCTCATCACGAGCAAGCTCACCCATCCTTCCATCATCCCCATCTATTCAATCCAACAAGATGAGGGATTGGCCTACTATACAATGCCCTATATCAAGGGACAAACCTTAAAGCAATTATTGGCTACAGCAAATAAACAGGACAAAAAAGGACTCAAACCCGAGCACATTAGCTCCATTCCTTCCCTCATCCGCATCTTTCTCAGTGTCTGTCAAGCCGTTGCATATGCCCATTCAAAAGGGATTATCCACAGGGACATCAAACCCCATAATGTCATTGTAGGACAATTTGGGGAGGTGATCATCCTCGATTGGGGGCTTGCCAAGGTCGTCGGAGAGCCCACTTCTGACGATGAAAATGACATTGAATATTACTCAGATTCCTTTGAAGAGCTTACGCGTGTGGGAAAAGTTGTTGGCACTGTTGCTTATATGGCCCCAGAACGAGCTGCAAATGAACCCACATCATTTCAGACGGACGTTTATTCTCTTGGAGTAATCCTCTATCAGATTCTCACCCTTCGCCATCCTTTCAAACGCACGACACTGGCAGAATTCCGAAAGCAAAAAGATGCAGAGATTTTGCAGGACCCGGCTGAAGTAGCGCCTTATCGCGATGTGCCTCCAGTACTCTCCCGCATTGTCATGAGATGCCTTTCAAAATCTACAGAAGAGCGATATAGCTCTGTGCAAATGCTTTTGCATGACCTTGAAGGGTACGTGGAAGGGAGATCGGAATGGCTGCAGATGGCAGAGTTAAACATTCGCAAGAAAAGCGACTGGGAGTTTCAGGAGAATGTGCTTATTGCGGAACATATGGCCATCACGCGTGGCGCTGACGTTACTGAGTGGGTTAGTTTGATGATTTCCAAAGCCTCATTCCCAGGAAATATAAAAATTGAGGCGAAAATAAAGATCGACGAAGGGGGACATGGCGTTGGCTTTTTATGGTCTGTTCCTGATGCAGCGGAACGGGTCCATCTGAACAATGGATATTGTTTATGGGTGGGTTCAGATCTTTCCAAAAGCTCAAAGCTTTTGCAAAGCACTGTTGAAGTTGTTTATGTCCCTGACGCATTTATGCAGCGCAATATATGGCATCGCATTCGAATAGAAATGATTGAAGATAATATCTATTTTTATCTCAACGATACCCTTCAATTTTCTTACATTAGTCATCTTCCGCTGAGTGGGTCCCATGTGGGAGTACTTTCTCGTGATGCTGACTTTGAAATGGAAGATTTTTTCATCTCGACAGCAAGTCAGAACATCACAGTTAATTGCCTTGCTGTGCCTGATGCTTTTTTGGCCCACAAGGACTATGCCAAGGCGATAAGTGAATATCGCCGGATTGCCATATCATTCCCGGGAACTGCTGAGGGGCGAGAGGCAATGTTTCGAGCCGGGATGACCTTACTGGAAGAGGTAAAAACTTGCGCCGACCCTTTGTTGAAGCAGAAAAAGAGTGAAGAGGCTCATATAGAGTTTGGAAAGCTTCATTCTACGCCAGGAGCGCCCTTAGAATATTTAGGCAAGGGCCTCGTCTATCAGGTTCTTGAAGACTATGAAGAGGAATATAAGTGCTTTGAGCTCGTTTTTCGACGCTATCCTCGCCATCCGCTCCTTTATATTTTGCATGCCCACCTCATTCATCGCATGCATGACTGTTCCCGCTATCATCGCACAGCGACCTATCATTTTATCTTTCTTGCAGTGCGCTATCTTCCTGAGTCCATCACCATGGCAGAAAAGCTTTTCGATAGCTTAAAGAAGCATTGGGAGCCCTTATATTTTATTGAGGACGTTTCTGAAGAGCCCTTGCGCATACAAAAGTTAAATTTTACAATCCAGCTTGCATTTTGGTTAGCGCAGTCCTACAGCTTAACTGAGGTCATTGATGAATTGCTGCATGCAGAACATCCCAATTTTCCGGTCGTTTGCAATGGTGTTTTTGCTCTCATCGAATTGGGAGATTGGCAAGAGGCTGAGAGGCTATTGCCGGCGACATCTGATTCCTCTGTGCAGCTGATACAGGTTCTCATTGCGGCCCATCGTCAATCGCTTGATGCTGCAATTGTTCTTTTGTGGCCTTTATTGCCAAGAGCTCTGGGTAAGCAGGAGATGCGCATTATTTTCTATTTGATGAAGTTGGGAATTCGAAAGCAAAATTATGATCCGGTTCATCAATTGGCAAACAGGGTAAAAGCTTATAATCTGTCTGCAGAGGTTGCGTTATTAGTAGATGTGGATAATACTTGGGCTTATTTAATGGAGAAAAAATGGGAAGATGCCGGGCATATTCTTCATAAGTATACTTTGGAGCAGCTTTCGCAAGAAACGACACCATTGCATTTTCTATATGGATGTTGGCTGGCAGCAACCGAGGGCAAGGAGATAGCCGGAATCCATTTTGCATCGATGCTGTCGATGACCTATCCTCGTTCGTGGATGCTTTTTAGCCACTTTAATAGTGGGTCGCCAATGGAGCAGCATCAGTGGTTGCAGAAGACATTTCTTTGGGAGCGTCGCCAGTTGTATCGGCAGCATGTTTTGTTTAATCACTGTGTAGGGAACGAAGTGCTGGCGAGGGATTATGCGTCGAAAGAAGCCGACTGCTACATCATCACCTAAAGGACATAAAGGACAAAGGACCTAAAGGACCTAAAGGACAGGACAGCAACGCGTTATGTCCTTTACGTCCTTTGTCCCTTATGTCCTTTACGTCCTTTGTCCTTTATGTCCCTTATGTCCTTTACGTCCTTTGTCCTTTATGTCCCTTATGTCCTTTACGTCCTTTGTCCTTTAGGTCCTTTAATTGTTTTGTTTTTTTTCTTTCAGAGCATGCTCACAAAGGCTGTTTCATCGAGGATTGTCACCCCAAGCTTGTGCGCCTTCTCAAGCTTAGATCCAGCAGACTCCCCAGCAACGAGATAATCAGTTTTTTTAGTGACTGTCTCGCTTACCTTGCCTCCGCGTTCCTTGATCAGATTCGCAGCTTCCGTCCGCGTATAGCTCTGCAATGTCCCTGTCAACACGAAAGATTTATCCAAAAAGGGATGATTTGCTATCAGATGCTTTTCGATTTTCTTTGGCGAAACTCCATGCTTGATCAACCGATTGATTTCGTCGAGGTTGTGTTCGTCTTGAAAGTACTCCACGATGGCCCCAGCCACTTTCGGTCCTATTCCGTCCACCTTTAGCAAGTCCTCCTCACTGATCTTAATGAGGTGTTCAACATCCCCAGCATGTTCTGCAAGAAGTTCTGCCATGCCGGCTCCGACATGTTTGATGCCAAGGGCCATGATAAATCGGGGAAATGATACAGTTTTGGAGTTCTCTATCCCTGTCAGCAGATTGTCAGCCGATTTTTCCTTAAATCCTTCCAGTTGAAGCAGCTTCTCTTTGGTCAATGCATATATGTCTGAAGGACGATTGACCATCCCCAATTTCACGAGCTGCTCCACGACCTTTTCTCCCATCCCATCGATGTCCATGGCATGCTTGCCTGCAAAATGCTCCAGCTGTCGCAAAAGTTGCTCCACGCATTGTTTATTGGGACATCGCACTGCGACTTCTCCTGCCACGCGGACGATCGGTGTACCACAGTGAGGACAGTGCTCGGGCATTTTCCAGGGTACGCTATTTGCTGGTCGGAGTGCCAAGTGGACGTGGACGACTTTGGGGATGACATCGCCCCCTTTTTCTATCGTCACAGTATCTCCAATGCGAATTTCTTTCCTTTGAACTTCTTCTTCATTATGCAAGGTAGCGCGTGAGATGGTGCTTCCTGCCAAAAGTACAGGATCGAGCTCTGCAACAGGGGTGAGCACTCCTGTGCGGCCAATTTGGACTACGATATCCCGGATTTTTGTGACCGCTTGTTCTGCGGCAAACTTATAGGCAATGGCCCAGCGGGGATTTTTTCCCGTTGCTCCCATATGTTCTTGCTCCAGCAAATCATCTAATTTCACGACAATTCCATCGATATCGAAAGGGAGGCTTGCGCGTAGGCCTCGAATTTTTTCGGCGAACTCCCATATTTCTTCCAAATTCTGACATTTGGCAATTTGCGGCAAAATGGGCAAGCCATGGTTGCGTAAGAAAGTGTGGGTTTGAAATTGGCTTTTAAGCTGATGGGAAGAGTCTTCTGCGATGCCGTAAAACACAATAGACAGGCGGCGCTCAGCCACTTGCTGTGGATCTAATAATTTGAGCGATCCGGCTGCTGCATTGCGAGGATTTGCCCAGAGGGGCTCCTGAGCCTCTTCGCGAGCTTTATTGAGTTTTGCGAAGACATCATGTTCCATATACACTTCTCCGCGGACTTCTAAGTGTTCTGGAATAGGATTTCCATGAAGCTTTAGAGGCAGTGAGAAGATGGTTTTTATATTTGCAGTGACATCATCCCCCATCTTGCCATCGCCACGAGTCACACCTCGTACAAAAATTCCTTTCTCATAATGTACCGAAATAGCGATGCCATCCATTTTCAATTCGCATGCAAAAAGAGGGTTTGGGCGTTCAGACAGTTTGTGAATCCGTTTTAGGAAGCTATCGATCTCTTCTTTGCTATATGCATTGGCCAGCGAGAGCATGGGGACAGGGTGTTCGATCGATTTAAATCCAGTTGTGAGGGCTTCTCCGACCCGTTGTGAAGGGGAAGCAGGCGTCACCCATTCTGGATGGGCCTTTTCAATTGCGAGCAATCTTTTAAGCAAAGCGTCGAATTCTTCATCGGTAATCTTTGGAGAATGCTCCACATAATAGTGAAAGTTATGCGCTTGAATTTCCTCGCATAACTGCAAATATTCTTGATGTGTTGTCATGGCACGAAAGATACTCTAAAAATCATGGTTGCAAGGGGGGCTAGCTGAATATGGACTCCGACGACGTGCCCATGCTCATTGCGGGCAATGCGTGGCTGAGGATTCAATTTTCCTGAGCCCCCATATTCGAAGGCATCGGTGTTAAAGACTTCTTGGATAGAAGTAATATTGCGCAGTGAAACAAAGTAGTCGTCGTGGTAATTCGGAGTAGAATTGTGAACGCACAAGAGGATCGAGTGATCGGCCTTGCGCAAGTAGCTAATGACGGAATTGGTTGTATCGCTAAAATCGACCCATTCAAATGTGGTCCAATGGAAATCCCGCTCCCATAAAGCTCGATTTTCCATGTAAAACTGATTCATATTGCGGACGAGCCTTTGTGTCTCTTGATGGGGAATAAATTGAAGAAGATCCCATTCAACGCCGCGAAAAGCTGACCACTCATTCCACTGTGCAATCTCTCCCCCCATGAACAGCAATTTCTTCCCTGGCTGGCAGATCATATAACTGTAGAGTAGCCGCATATTGGCGAACTTTTGCCAGAGGTCTCCAGGCATGCGTCCCATCAGACTATTTTTTCCATGAACGACCTCATCGTGCGATAAAACGAGAATAAACTTCTCTGAGAATGCATACAAAAGCCCAAAAGTGAGATCGTTCTGGTGATGGTTGCGGTAGATCATGTCCTTTGAAAAATATCGTAACGTATCATTCATCCACCCCATATTCCATTTCATATCAAAGCCAAGTCCCCCTTCCTCAACGGGATAGGAGACCTTCGCAAATGAAGTAGACTCCTCCGCAACCATAAGGGCATCTGGAATTCTTTGATGAATGATTGAATTGAGGTGTTTAAGAAATTCAATAGCTTCTAGGTTTTCTTTGCCGCCATAGAGATTAGGGATCCAGTCCCCATCTTCACGTCCATAATCGAGATAGAGCATCGACGCCACTGCATCGACACGCAATCCATCCACATGCATCTGCTCGAGCCAAAAAAGGGCGTTGGCAATCAAAAAATTGGACACTTCATGGCGTCCATAATTGAATATGCACGTTTGCCAGTGGGGATGAAATCCTTGTCTTGGATCGGAATGTTCATACAGCGCTGTTCCATCGAATTCTCGAAGGGAGAAATCGTCGGTGGGAAAATGCCCTGGCACCCAATCGAGGATGACCCCAATCTGATTCTCATGCAGATGATTGACAAACCATTGAAAGTCCTCTGGAGTGCCATGTCGACTGGTAGCGGCGTAAAAACCCGAGACCTGATATCCCCACGATTCGTCTAAAGGGTGCTCTTGTATTGGGAGCAACTCCACATGGGTGAAATGCATCGATTTGCAATAGACAGCGAGTTCTTGGGCTAATTCTCTGTAATTGAGAAATAGCCCATCCTTTTTTTTCCATGAGCCTAAATGCACTTCATAGATGTTAAGAGGTTTGGGAGTACTTTTTTGCTGGATTCGTGTGTCCATCCATGGCTTATCGTTCCATTGAAATCGATGGATACTGGCTACGACGGAGGCTGTCGCTGGCCGCATCTCGCTCGAATAAGCATAGGGATCTGATTTGACGCGAAGATTTCCTGCTTGGGTCGTGATTTCGAACTTATAGCGTTCCCCTTCCTGCAGGGCAGGTATGAATAGTTCCCATATTCCTGAGCTTCCCATGGAACGCATGGGATTGGTTAATCCATTCCAGTGATTGAAATCGCCAACTAAGGAGACTTTTTTGGCGCCAGGAGCCCATACGGCAAATTTTACCCCAGGAAGCCCTTGATGGAGTGTGATGCGGGCTCCGAGGGCTTTATAGAGCTCATAATGGACCCCTTTTCCGAACAGATAGAGGTCGAGTTCGCCAATGGAGGGGAGAAAGGCATAAGGATCGTGGGCAAGCATTCCATTTTGGTGAAAGACGCGATAATTTTGGAAAGTGGTGTTAGGCGGAGCTTGGCATTCGAATAGGCCGGAGTCGTTGATAGGATGGGCATGAGTGAGGGTGCCGAAGAGTTCGAGCATGATTTCAGAGGCGCCGGGTCGGAAGAGGCGGATGACTTTGGAGTTGGAAGCGGGGAGATCATGGAGTCCCAGTACGGCATGGGGATCGTGCTCGGGGATATGCAGGGATATTTTTGTTTGATGTTGAGTCATGCAGACCATGGGATTTTCTTTGGTTATAGGGCTTTTTTCGTAGTCTATCTGATTGGATGATTTTTTATGTGTCATTTTTTGCTATTCCCACACCTGCGGTTTCGCTCGCAGGCTCGCGCAACCTTAGGTGTGGGCTACAAAATGAGAGAAAAAATGG
>JABDBC010000063.1 GCA_013288825.1 Chlamydiota bacterium | reverse complement strand
AGGACAATAATATCGTTCGTCCCTTATGTCCCTTGTCCTTTATGTCCCTTATGTTCTTTACGTCCTTTGTCCCTTCTTTGTGTCTCCTAAATAACTTAAGTTATTTTTCGAAAGAACCTGAGTATGTCAAAGACGAAACCACAATTGCCCCTCCGGCAGAGAGCTTTGCGTTGAATTTTTTGGCAAGTCTGGATATGAAGAAGTTAGTGTGTTCAATATTCTCGTGGAGCAAGCCAATGTCTACCATTTTGAAGAAGCGCGGCAACAAGATAGGCCTTCCTGCAGGGTCTTTGATACATGTTGGCGATATTACTCAACCCAATATCAGCATCTCCATGATCGACTACGATCAAAAAAAAGTAATAGAAAGAAACGACCTTACCATTGAAGAATGTCTTCAATTTATGGATAACCAAACCACAACGACGTGGATAAACATTCGTGGAATTAATGATCCCCATGTCATGGAAATGATTGGACATCACTTTCGGCTCCATCCTCTATTGCTTGAGGACGTAATGAACGCGGGACAAAGATCTAAGTTAGATGATTATAAAGATTATCTATTCATCGTCATGAGGATGCTTACATATTCTTCTGAGGTAGGTGTGCAGGATCAACAAGTAAGTTTTATTCTTGGAAAAAATTACGTCATCTCCTTTTTAGAGGACTCTTTGGATTTTTTCGAGTGCATCAGAGTTCGGATTCGCACAGGAAATACCCGTATTCGAACGATGGGAGCAGATTATCTTTGTTATGCCCTCATAGACACCATTGTGGATCACTATTTTGTCATTTTAGAAGGTGTGGATAAGGAGCTTGAAGCTCTTGAAGAACTGCTTATGCAGGGTTCTGGAGCCAATGTCATGCGACGTATTCAACATCTAAAACGGGAGATCATACTGCTTCGTAAATCCGTGTGGCCGATGCGTGAGGTTATTAACAACTTCAGACGCCTTGAAACACCCTTGGTAACGCCAAACACTCAGTTATTTATGCATGATGTCTATGATCACACCATCCAGGCAATCGACACCATTGAAAGCTTCCGAGATATAGCGTCAGGGATGCTTGATGTCTATCTTTCTAATATCAGCTACCACATGAATGAAATTATGAAAGTGCTTACTATTGTCGCTACGATTTTTGTTCCTTTGACATTTATCGCAAGCCTTTATGGGATGAATTTCGACCATATGCCTGAACTACATTCGAAATGGGGCTATCCTTTTGTGCTCGGTATCATGCTTGTCGTAGGTCTGTCGATGCTTTTGTATTTTAGGCGGAAGAAGTGGCTGTAAGCATCTCGTAAGTCTTACATAATGTTAAGCAGTAGACGCTTGTTGGATATCCTTCCAAAAGTGCTTGGACACACTTGTGTGCGGTTGTTCCGGTTGTGAATACATCATCAATTAATAAGATCTTCTTATTTTGGAAAAGTTTTCCAGTCTTCAACTCTATCAACGAACCATCCATATTCATCCGTTGGACATGAGAAAGCCCCGCCTGGCTGAAGCCCCCGCTTTTTCTTTTTAGAAGATCATCCACAGGTACATTGAGAATGTGTCCTATGCTATCTGCTAGCAAGCGGCTTTGGTTATAACCACGTGTTATCCAACGGGTAAATGCAATTGGCACCGGAACGATTAAATCCGGCATTGGCCAATCGAGGTTCAAAAGTTGAGCTGCCATATAGGCTCCAGCCCCCTTTGCTAAGTAGGGCTGATTCCCATATTTCAATTGCCGCACCAAGCTTGCAGCACTGTCGCTATAACTAAATACAGCCGCGCTTATAAACTCAGGCTTTTGTTTGATGCATTTGTAGCAAGGAGAAGATTTCCCCTCGATTTCAGGTGTAAAACAATATGGACAATGTTCATCGGGAGATAATATCTGCAGGGCATTTTGACAAGTTTCGCAGAAGAGGGTGAATCCGGGTTGTCGCAAACTTTTACAATGCAGACATAAGGGAGGATAAACTAGGTCTATGAATGCCTGTGAAAGCTGCTTTATAAATATTGGAAGCTGCATTGTTAACTTGGGCTTACCGAGTTATATGGGGGCTCTTTTCGTGAACGCGCCCGAGCCCGCGCCCGTTGCCCGATCCTTTCTGAAACTCTTTTCCGTACCAGAAATTCGGAGCAGAGTTTGGGCGCGGACTCGGGCTCGGGCGCGTTCACGAAAATTGCTAGAGTTGAAACATTGTGCCAAATATTGTTGAAAGGCGGGATTCTAAATATTGCTTAATTTCAGGCGCTTCATTTGGATGATTCGTCTTTGTCCACTGTTCAATCTTGTTTGCGACCAATATAAGATCAGGCTGAAAATATTCCGGTTGCTTCATGCGCTCTTCTGCAACCATCTTCCCAACGTCGAGATGGAAAGGGCGCCCTTCAATAAATCCAGTATTGCACATCACCCCATGATCGCGATCGTAAATTCCCTTGTGATATTCTAAAACATAAAGATCTAAAAGTTGACCGATCCGTTGCTTTGCAGCTTCCATATCTCCGTTTTGAATGAGTCGGTTTAAAACTGATCTCAAAGTTTCCCCTTTTTCTTGAATCACGTAAGGCACTGATCCTAAGTCGATCGTTCTATTGACTCCGATTTTATCCACTACAGTAACGTATAAAGGATTCTGGCTGGGATTTAGTTGAATAAAAATGAGGCCACTTTCCTCTTTGTCAACGTCAAAAGCAAGTTTATATCCCGTAAAAATGCTGTTCAATTTTCGTTGCTTTCGAAGAATTTCCCGCTCCTGATAAGGCCCGAGAAGGGGGAGTTTAGGCAGAATACCAAATAATAGGGAGGGTCTGAGGTGTTTAAACTTAAAGAATTTTAACACATATTGCTGATCTTCGCTGGCAAAGGCATATGTTTGCGAGCCCTTTCCAATATAAGAGAATTTTTGGGATAGGATGTTTTGCAGTTTCTTTTGTTCTTCCGATGTTAGTTGAGGGATTTCCCACTCAGGATGGTAGGGCATGGGATTCTGAATATTGCCGAGGCGGAAGTCATCAGTCGCGCGGTAATAAACCCTGACTCCCACAATGATGAGAAGGCCTATGAGAAGAAACTTTAATGAACGCTTATACTGCTTGAATTTGTAAAACACTTTACCAACCTAGAAAGACGGAGGAGGTGGGATTCGAACCCACGGTACGTGATTAGCGCACACACGCTTTCCAAGCGTGCTCCATCAGCCACTCGGACACTCCTCCAAAAACAGGTCCAAGGTTACATGAGATTGAGTTAATCCGCAATAAAAATGAAGGCTATTAATTTAATTTCGTCCAAAAGGCTGCTTTAATGACTTATTGTGGAATGTGGCGCCCCTCCGGGGCGAGATGTGTGGGTGGGGGCATTACCCAGGCTTCGCTTGCCCCTCCGGGGCCGTGCTCAGCCTGGGCTCAATTGTGACAGCCCTCCGGGCCGTGTGCAATGAGTTGTGTGGGTACAACAGACTTCCGGGGCGGTGCTCAGCCTGGGCTCAATTGTGACAGCCCTCCGGGCCGTGTGCAAGGTCTGTTGTGCCCACACAAGTCATTGCACACGGCCCGGAGGGCTGTCACAATTGAGCCCAGGCTGAGCAGGGCCCGGGAGGGGCAAGCGAAGCCTGGGTAATGCCCCCACCCACACATCTCGCCCCGGAGGGGCGCCACATTCCACAATAAGTCATTAAAGCAGCCTTTTGGACGAAATTAAATCAATAGCCAAAATGAACAAGCCAAAACTCTAGTAATTATTATCCGCATAGTGTATATTTATTGTTTAATCATTAAATAAAGTGTGGTTATGGCTAACGTTTTCTTAACAAATGCTGAAGTTACAATTTCTCATTATTTTTCTGCTGGCCAGAAGGCAGCAATAGAATCCCTTCCTGTGCATGTTCAACGCAATTTATATGCAGACGTAATTCAGAAGGCGTTTTCTCAAATGGGGAAGGAACATGTCGATGCACGAGATGATGAGTTAAAGCTAAGTCAAGAATCTGAAAAAAGAATAAAAGATATCGTTGATAGCATGGTTTTGCATCATGAAGACCACCAGCAAGAAATTCCAAATTCTGATAACCCCCACTTAGCTTCCATCACATCGATGCTAACAAGCAACCCCAATTGGCGAGCAAATGGGTTTCCGAATCGATGGAAGTTGATATCCAATACTCTTTTTAAGAGGGATCCTGAAATTTGTCGTTCTGTTCACGAATGGGTTCAAGAGAGATTGACAAAAGCGTCAGTAGAAGTTGTGAACTCTGACATACGGTCCATCTATGTCCGAAATTTATTGGCTTACATCCCCTTTTTCTCCCCAGAGCTTACTCCAGAATGGCAATTACCAATGGGTGAAAATGGCGCACTTGTTCCCTATCGAATTGAAAGAATAGAACTGATGCCAAGATATTTAGGATCTCCACTTGTGGCATATGGACTGATTCCGACGGACAATCGTTATCCCCCCTTCTTTGTTTTAAAAGGAACATCTTATCCTGCTGACGATGGTTTTTTCTTCGGTTTGATGTCAGATATTAACCCATTTGCAGCACCTGGAGGGCATATTTTTCACCTTTTTGCAAAAAGGCGGATTGAAAGTTGGCTAAAAGAACATACAGGTAAATGTAAGGGTGAGGTCGTTGGAGTCAGTTTAGGAGGGTGTTTGGCATTGCAGACAGCCTCTTATCTTCCTCAATATTTGGGAAGGGTTTCAGCCTTCAATAGCCCTGCAGTAACTCCGCGAGATGTACAAGCATGGAAGAGGAATTCAGCAAGGCTTCACAAGGAAGAAAAGCCAACCGTTAATGTCTATTTGCAGGATGGGGATCCTATTAGCATTTTTGTTGGGCAACGATGGGCGGATGAAGACTGGACTTTGCGGCGTGGGTATTCGAGAGTGGATTCGATATTCCAGTCACATGCAGCCGCTTTTACTGCAGACAGAGAAGCCTGCATCATTACAGAAGATACCACGAGGGATAGCAATAGATGGGAGCGAAAATTGTGGCCCATGTTTCAGAACGGATTATTCATCCCCGTTTTTTTAGTAGGGATCGCTTTTTGTATTTTGTTCTGCATTGTGCATAATATGATATGGCTTGCGAGAACGTGCTTTAATGCAATTACGACCCGCTTGAGAAGACGCGAGCGAAATATTACCCTTCGGGCCGAACAATCCTAAAATTATGAAAATACAGCCCCCACAGCCACCCATACAAGTCTCTAAATGGCTCAAAACTCAGGTCTTGCTTGATTCCGATGAAATGGAAAGCCTCTTAAGTTCACTTGGAAGCTTTAAAATCTATATTACTAGCCGGATTACGTCAGAAAATGATCATGAAGTGTCCGTACAGCAGTTTCTGAGCAGTTATACCGAATATGTCAATGTCCTTAAGCAAGGACAAGAGCCGCAAAATGCTTCCTATAAGGATCTATTCTCCACCGTGTTTTCTGTCACACCCGATTTGCTTTATGCAATTCCTATTGCACAAAACCAACAATTAATTCGTGCAGATAAGCCCGTCATACAACTCCAAGCCCATCATATAAACTATTCGCATGCTGACCAAAAGATTTATTCAATGAGTTTTGGCTCTGAAACGATATCCTGGGGCATACAATTTGCATATCCTCAACTTTATAAAAATCCTTCAGACCACCAAGTCCATAAAGTGGATAATTCTCCGCAATTTCCTAATACACAGCTCTTTATAAACCTTCAAAAATGGGTGAGAAACCATACTATACCAACTCCTTTCCTTGTAAATAGCCAAAAGGTTAATATGCCAGTGCGTTTAGGAAAAAAGTGTCTGGTATGGATCAACAACCACCAACAACTTAAGAATCACAAAATTCAAGTTGCAGTGGGAGTTGCAGAAGTGTCCATCCTCAGGCCAACGGCCTGATGTATAAAAGCCTAGGGCGGTGCCCTAGGCTTTTATACATCAGGCCGTTGACCTGAAGATGGACACTTCTGCAAATGTAACCTTAAAACAAGAGCTAGCAGAATGAACGTCGAAGTAATAGCCATTGGCAACGAACTCCTTTCTGGATCTACTGTAAATACTAACGCAGCGTTTATCAGCGAACAACTACAGCACCAAGGCTACATCGTATCTAGACATACTGTCTTGTCTGATGAAGTATCGCAGATGCGTCTAGGGTTTCAAGAAGCCCTCAGACGATCCCGGTTAGTCATATCAACAGGCGGATTGGGGCCAACGTGCGACGACCTGACTCGCAATGTCGCTGCAGAATTATTTGGGTCCGATTTTCGTTACGATGAAGAGATTGCAAATGATATTAAGCGTCGATTCGGACAAGATGCCCCCACAATTAAAAATCAAGCCACAGTTCCCACAAAAGCAATAATACTAAGAAACTCCATCGGAACAGCTCCTGGGATGATTTTTCAAGGAGATGGATCGACCCTCATCTTGCTGCCGGGAGTCCCTCTTGAAATGAGGGCTATGATGTTGGATCAGGTGATGTCATATTTGAAAACACATCAGGAGGCTTTTCCAAAGCGTTATACTAAGCGCCTGCAATTTTTTGGACTTCCAGAATCTGCTGTTGACCCTATGCTTCGGGAAATAAAAGAAAAACATGCAAATATTGAATGCGGCATTTATCCGGACCAGGGAATACTAACGGTTACTGTCAGTGCACAAGCGTCTAGCGAGGAGCAAGCAGAAGAAATTTTAAAAATTCCTTACAATTTTATATGTTCAAAATTCTCTTCTTCTGTATTTTATAGTGCGACAGGCAAGCTGGAGCATGCGGTGCATGAAATGCTTTTGCAAAAGGGGCTTACACTAAGCGCTGCAGAATCATGTACCGGAGGGGTTTTATCAGCAAAGTTGACTCAAATACCAGGAGCCTCAAAATATTTCATAGGCTCTGTTGTTGCTTATTCCAATGAGCTGAAGTTCTCATTGTTGGGAGTTTCACAAGATACGCTTAGTAAATATGGCGCTGTCAGCGAGGAAGTCGTTGCAGAAATGTGTCTTGGGATATTAAAACTGACAGGAAGTGATTATGCCGTTGCGATCTCAGGCATAGCAGGTCCTTCAGGTGGTTCTCCTGAAAAGCCAATAGGCACACTCTGGTGTGCTTTTGGAAAGCAAGGAGAAAAGCCTTTAACTTGGTTGTGCCAAGGAAAAGGGAATCGTGAAATGATTATTAAACAAGGTGCTAATGCCTTGTTAGCAAAAATTTATAGCATGTTAAAATGAGAATATAATGGATTACGTAGAAGCATACGAGAGAATTATAGCGCTGAAGCAACCACAAATTTTAGACTTTTGGCAGCAGCTTCGCCCTCTGTCACAAAACAAGCTCCTCAAGCAAATTGGGGCCCTTAATGTTAAGGGGTTTCGTCAGCAACAATCCCAGTTACTTGAAAAACCTACTTCCACTAATCATATTGAACCCTTTCGAGACTTCAGTGTTTCTGGAAATCAAGAAGATTTCAACCACGGGAAAAAAGTTATCGCAGAAGGTAGAGCAGCATGCTTGATCCTAGCAGGTGGACAAGGAACGCGACTTCAAGCCGATGGTCCCAAAGGACTTTTTCCAGCGACACCTATCAAGCGAAAGCCCATTTTCCAAGTGTTTGGAGAAAAGATCGCAGCAGCCAGCAAACAAGCGGGAAGGCCATTGCATTTTGCATTTCTTACCTCTCCCTTTAATGTTACACAAACGAAAAAATTTTTTCATGACCACCGTTATTTTGGAATGGATCCTGCATATGTCAGCTTTGTTGTTCAGAAAACATTGCCATTGTTAGACCCGTTAGGCAATCTATTTTTAGAAGATCAAGATCTCATCGCAGAAGGGCCTGATGGCAATGGGCATGCATTAAAATATCTTGTGGAAAGTGGAGTTTGGGAAAAGTGGCAAAAAGCAGGAGTTACCTGTGTTAATACTATATTAATAGATAATCTGCTTGCTGATCCTTTTGATGCTGAACTCATTGGCTTTCACGATCGAGAAGATCTAGAAATTACCATGAAGTGCACAGATAAAAAGTATCCCCGAGAAAGAGTTGGGCATGTCGTACGCAGTGAAGGCACCATTACCGTGTTGGAATATTCAGAATTTCCCGATGTTCTTAGGTCGTTGACAGAACCCGATGGAACCTACACTCACCGCTGCGCCAATTTAAGCCTTTTCTGCTTCAGCATGGACTTTATCAATCGCATTCATTCAGTCGTTCTTCCCTTGCATCGAAGTTTTAAAGTAGCTAAATGTCTCGATAGTAAAGGGATCTCCCGAATGCCAGAACGCGCTAATTGTTGGAAATATGAGACGTATATCTTCGATCTCGTTCCTATGGCGCAGAAAGTAAAGGCTCTTTTATATCCTCGAGAACAGTGCTTTGCCCCCCTGAAAAATGCTGGAGGGGATGATTCTATTGTTCAAGTTAGAGAAGCTCTTCTACTTGAAGCTAGAAGAATTGCCGAGAAAATCACTGGTTTGCCTGCCCCCTACTATCCCTTTGAACTATCGGCCGACTTTTTTTATCCCACAGAAGCACTGCTGCAACGATGGAAGGGAAAGCCTTTTCCTGATATTTCTTATATTGAGGATAAAGAGTATACAGAAAAAGACTTGGGAAATCACGACGACTATAGAAGAATCGAAGATCGGATAAGGATGCGTCCTTAAAATGGGACTGGAGGAGCAAGGGCAGCATCTCGTATTTTATGACGGGACTTGTGGCATGTGCCATAAGGCAGTCCAGTTTCTTCTTAAACATGATAAAATGAAAGTCTTTGTTTTCGCACCCCTTCAAGGGGAAACCGCAGCCAAAATGTTAGGGGATTGGAAAAGCTTATTTCCAGATGCCGATACCCTAGTTCTTGTTGAAAATTACCGAGATCCAAGTGATGAGTATGAGCTGAGTAAACGCATTTTTGCTTTTGGGAAAGGGGGTTTGCGCATCTGTTGGCTTCTAGGTGGTGTGTGGGCAATTCCAGGGGCGATTTCTTTTTTGCCGTCATTTCTTTATGACTGGATCTATAGATGGGTTGCACGTCATCGTTTCCAATGGTTTGAAAGACGGACATGTTTGGTGCCCAAAAATGGAGATGTTGATGTTGATTTGACACGGTTTTTGCCCTAAGGCAGCGAAGGGACATAAAGGACAAAGGGACGTAAAGGACATAAGGGACATAAAGGACAAGGGACATAAAGGACAAGGGACGTAAAGGACAGGGCAGCAATGTTACCTATGTTGGTGAACCGGACCCGCGCGCGGGGACGGTTCTCGCATAACAGCAGAACGCGTTAACACAGGCCGCTTAAAAAGCCTTTTGCTCACAACGTTTGCCTGTGTTAATGCGTTATGCTGTTATGCAGAACTGTCCCATGCGCGCGTTTGCTACACATGCCTATCCGTGTGCAAAGTTCCTTTTTGGCTCGCTGGGATTCCCCGCGCTGTTTGATTGTGCGTGTTAATTTCCACAAAACGTCATTTGTAAACCAATCAATTTATTTACTTGATTATCAAACATTGATATGATATGATTTTTTTATAATTATGGGATATAATATGCTGTTACCTATACATTCATCAATAATTAATAATGACATTCAAGTCAGAATGTTTCATGCACAATCAAAATGCACTCTCTGTCAACAAAGGCTATTGGCAGTGCCTGTAACGCTCATCAGCATGGCCCTCGAATCCGTTTTCTATATTGCTGAGTTAATAGAATCTATTGCTTTATGTGTCATCCATTTGATTGGGTCGATATTTTCGAAAAAATGCACCCTCAGAAAAGCGTTAGGTTGTTTTGTCAATGTTTTTAGATCGACTGCAGTTTTTGTTTATTTTCAAATCATTACGCTATCTAATTTGGGTAACATATATAAACCAATCCATATTATTGGATATACTAGATTCCAATATTTGTTCACGTTAAAATTTTGCGAATTGGGTGTCTTTTCTGAAAAACTCACAAAGAGTTTATTAAATGCATCGGGTGCAATCAGTTACGATGATTTTTGTGAAAAATATGCCATTAAACGATGCGAATATGAACCACCTCCTGCGAGAAAAGGTAAAATAGGGGCTGCACTTTTAGCAACTTTTCTTCCATGGAAATTATATAAGCGCACTGAAGAAGATAATGCAGCTATAAAAATCTGGGCGGAATCTTATCCAACGATGTTTCCATACCTGTATGATAAGGATGGTCAGGCAACTCTGAAAGCCATTTCTAGTGAGATCTTAACAAAACGATCCCCATCACCGATACCGGCGCCAGCTGCGGCACATTAGGTTGATGCAGTCAGCAAAAAAAATAATTGCAAATTTAATTGATTTATTATCTGCTGTTATGGGTGGATATCAAGGAATATAAAAGATGAACCAAAATTAAAGATCTCGATATAATTCACATACTATTTCCCCACATCTAATATCAATGGCATAGAATTTGCATCTTCTATTATTAAATGTAATTATTAGATAATATTATAAATAATTACTATACTAGATAATAGGGGGTCATATGAATAAAATTGGGATGCTTGAAGAATGTTTCAGAAAATATGTTAGTCAGTTAGATTCTTTTGGAACTGAAGGGATTATAACAGTAAACATGGATCTGCTAAAGGAGCTCAATATATCGAATGCTTTGCAGATGGCACATGAGTATGAGCTCAACTATGCATTTCATGTCCATGAATCTGATGAGAAAATTACATTATGGAACAATGAGTTTGTTGTTTGGATTGTTCCTGAATCTCAAGATGGCCATTTCTCCACTTATGTTTTGATTGCTCTCAATAAACAAGAGAAACCTCAATTAGAACTCGTTTTTGTCGCTAGCAATGTCTTTAATAGCTCGCAGCTCATTTTGCGCATTCTTGAAAAATTCTTGGGGGAGATCGAAGAAAACGAAGGGCTGTTGCGTAAACTATAGCTTCTGCAATTTTGTTAAAGTCAGAACATTCTTCCCATTTATTCGTTTATATTCAATTTTATCCATTAACATTTTCATGAGGAAAATTCCAAGACCACCGATAGGTCTCGCTTCAACGGTCATTTTTATGTGGGCATGGGCGATGTTTGTCAATAATGGATTAAAGGGGATCCCATCATCGGTGATGACTATTTGAATTCCAAAGGGCTCTTCTAGAATAAAAAAACTGATATGAATTAGGGAATTTTCATTTAGTCCAGAGTATAAAATAATATTCGTAAGAGCTTCTTCTGAGGCTAGTTCAAGATGTGAGGACAGATTGGGAGAGATGTGTAACGCGGTAAGCTGACTTTCGATGAATGCGCACATATTAGCTAAGTTGCCAGAACAAATGGGAAAAGCTTGATTACCAATCATCTGTGACATAGGCAACGATCTTCTCGGCTAGTCGTTGATTTAGGGGCTTTTGGGCGGCATCATAGGCTTCATCGATATCTGTCAGTTGCCCTAGGGAAAAAATATTAATTGCATCGCGATTCGAGTAATAATCGTGGTCATATTCTACACTTGCGGATATTCTTGTAGGCCCTGCTAAACTGCGGCCTGTGGCTGCCTCCATAAGGATCACTTCGACGTCGATAGTAGTGCGGGTTTCATCTGGAATGATGATATGGCGGAGTTCCCCGTTCTTTTTCCGATCATATCGGAAGCCGATATTTTCGTCATAATAATCTAATATGCGTACTTTTAGTGTGAGGCTGCCGCCGGTTTCTCGGTAGATGAGATTGCTGGATTGAGCCATTTGTTTGACGATGGCTGCGGTAAGGGAGCCATCCCAATCATCTTGCACATAGGGGATAGAAATGGTTCGATAGGTGCTGATATGAGAGCCCGTGCCAAACTGATAGCCGCAGCTGGTTAAGAAAAGTAAAGCGATGAGTATAAGGAAATTCACGGGCTAAACCTAAAATTTAGAAGGGACAAGGGACGTAAAGGACATAAGGGACTTAAAGGACAAAGGACGTAGATAGGGGGATTGACGTATTGCAAATATTTCAATAATGTCCTTTGTCCTTTAGGTCCCTTATGTCCTTTACGTCCCTTGTCCCTTTTCGCTACCCTTAAATCTTTTCTGGGCACTTTTGGATGACGGATAATCTGTTGCGGGACTGATCAGCCATGCATGTTTCTGGATATCGATCGAGAACATTTTTATAATAGATGCATGCCGCTCTGGATTCTTCTTTGCGTTCGTAGTATTCTCCAGTTTCATAGAGTGACTTGGCGTAAAGCTCCTGCATGCCTAGCAAGTTTTTTTCAACTGTGATGAGGCGTTCTTCTCGAGGAAAATCTTGTTCAAATTTTCGCATATTAATCTGTGCGAATGCCAGCAAATCCGAATTATGGAGCTCTTTCTCGCACTGGTTTAAATAGATGTAGCTAATTGTGACATAGCTTTCAGGGGCTAGTTCGTGTTTGGGAAAGCGTCGGGTCAGTTGTTGTAGAGTGTCGATGCTTTCATAATAGCGTCCCATTTTCCAAAGTAATCGTCCTTTACAATAAAGAGCCCAGGTGGCGAGATCGTGGCAGGGAAGGGTGGTGGAGACTTCGTCATAGAGTTCTATGGCTTGATCTTCAGCGCTCAGCCAGCAAGGGAGGTATTTTTTGCCAAAGAAGTGTCTTCGTTCTCCTTTGCTGAATTGGTTTGCGATTGCGAGTTTGTATTCTACGGCAGATTCGAAATAATCGCGACCGTATGGGCTTTTAAGATAAGCTGAGAAGTATTCGTTTGCGATATCGAATTCTGAGATGTAGTAATTGCAGATGGCTAAGAAGTAGAGTGATCCATGTGCTTCGGGGGACTCTGGATAGTTCGAAATGATGATGTCATACTGTCGAATGGCTGTGTCCCAGTCGCGTTGGCGGATGGCTTGCCACCCTTTTTCGAAGTGACATTGAGAGGTTTTTAACATCGCCTGTTCAACCGTGACAAGTCGTCCATCAGCTATTGTGAAGGCGGCATAGCATGGGGAGCATGCGAGGACGAGTGCCAATAGGATCAGAGGGGATTTTGTTGCCATGTAAATTACTCCAATATATTGAAATTTGATCTCTTTCAGAAAAGCTTAAGCTACTTGCTTGCTTACTGTCAATGAATGTTACTTTTTGAACGTTATTGACTCGGTTATCGGGATTGATTATATTAGCCCTCGATAAAGTTTACGCCAGAGGCAATAGAATGAACCACATAAAAGCATTGATCCTTTTACTTTTTATTTGTGCTACATTAAATGGAGAACCTCTAGACATTAGTGTTGAGGCTGAATCTGCTTTGCTGATTAATGCCGACACTGGGGCGATTCTATATGAAAAAAATCCAAAAGCAATTCTATGCCCTGCGAGCATCACTAAACTCGCTACGGCGTTATATGTTCTTAAGGTTGCAAGCAATGATTTAGCAACAAAAATTACTGCTGAACAAGATGCATTGGCTTGGATTTCTGAAGAGGGGAAACGGAAATCAAACCATTCGGGGCCAGCATATTGGTTGGAACCTGGTGGGACACATATGGGGATAAAGAAAGGGGAGGAGCTGACATTAAAAGATTTGCTGTATGGGTTGATGGTGGCTTCTGCAAATGACGCTGCTAATGTCATTGCTCAGCATGTGGCTGGAACTGTGCCTAAGTTCATGATTGGTCTCAATAAATACCTCAAAGAAATAGGGTGTCAAAACACGACGTTTTATAATCCACATGGCTTATATCATCCCAAGCACCAAACGACTGCTCATGACATGGCTTTGATCATGAGGGTAGGTTTAAAAGACCCCTTATTTCGAGAGTTGATTGCGACAAAGCAATACACAAGGCCAAAGACAAATAAACAAGAATCGTCAGTGTTGGTGCAAAATAATCGGCTGATTCGCAAGGGGAAGTACTTCTATGCAAAGGCAATAGGCGGCAAAACAGGGTATATCTCTGCAGCGGGTCACACGATAGTGGCCGTGGCACAACAAGACGATCGAACACTTATTGCTGTTCTTCTCAAAACGAAAGAGCGCAATCAGATGTTTTTAGATGCTGTAACAATGTTTGAAGCGGCTTTCAATCAGCCGAAAGTCGAGCGGTTATTGTTAAAAGAGGGGCCTCAGAAATTTGCTTTGGAACTTCCTGGACAGTCTGCACCAATTGCCACGTATTTAAAAGAAAATGTGTCGATTGAATATTATCCAGCAGAAGAGCCTAAAATTAAGTGCTTTTTGTATTGGACTGCAAAGGAGTTGCCGATTAAAGAAGATCAAGTTGTTGGCGAACTCCATCTTAAAACTGAGGAGGGGAAAATCATGAGAAAGGTCTCTCTGTATGCTCAGGACGAGGTCCATTCTTCCTGGTTCAAGCGCGTCTTCGGCTTTTGCAATCAAAGGCTATTGCAATAAAGTAATTAAACGCAAAGGCGCGAA
>JABDBC010000062.1 GCA_013288825.1 Chlamydiota bacterium | reverse complement strand
GGAGGGCCGGCACAAAAGAGAAACACATTACTAATTAAAACATTTTTGTATAATATTAAACAATTTACTTGCAATTATCTATATTAATCATTATAATAAAGGCATAAATAGAAATAATTTAGAATTGGGGGTAATTATGTCAGTAGACATAAGCTTTATAAGTGATAGCTCCCACGCCGAGAATGCAGGTGGAGAGCTTCACAAAACATATTGTCAACAAAAGAAGCCTAAGAACAAGTCTCAGACCATTTTTACAAAAGTGGCCAACTTGTCCGATCAGGAAGGACTGCTCAATACAACCTTTCTTGCTGGCTCATGTAACGATATCATTGCAGAAACCGTTGAAAGCGCAGCCGAAGGTGCCGTGGAAGCTGATAAATGGCTTGAAGGCATTTCCCATACTTTAGGAGCTCTATCCCTTGTTAAGTCTGTCCATTGGATGCTTTATGAAAAAGCTCGATCAATCCAACATACGATGTCTATGGGGCTTCTGACACTTCTGAGAGGAGTAAAAACAACGATATTTTTATCAAAGCAAGGCGCCTTTAGTTTAAGCAAAATCTCTGTGAACCTCGGCAGAATACCCGTGCTCAATTTAGTGACAAGCGGTCTCTCTATTTTTGCTACTAGTTTTGCGGTTTGGGACAGCTTCAAAGAATATCGACGACTCTCTGCAGAGCAATCGGAGATCAAGCTCGCTATTTTATCAAGACCCCTCGGAAACTCCTTTGCATTCCGCGCAGAAGACTCTCCTGAATTTAAAGCTAACCAGAAGTTGCTGCACCAAGCAAAGCTCAATCTCATCAATGACATTGTATATCTGGCTTTATGCATTCTCATTCTAGCAAGCCTCTGCACAGGATGTGGATTCTTAGCATTGAGTGGACCATTTATGTTAACTCTAAGCTTAGTGTCTTGTTCCTTTAACGTTTATAGCTGGTACACCTCTACGCAGATCAAAAATGTGCAAGAAGTTTCGGCTCAACAAGTACGCCTCAAATTTGCAAGAACCTAAAACCTAATCCAAAAGATTTTACCACAGAGCACACAGAGAGAAGAGGAGAAAGGAAGTAGAGATTAATTGATAGGAATTAGTTTTCTAATTAATCTCTACTTCCTTTCTCTTCTTCTCTCTGTGATCTCTGTGGTAAAATCCCTAAAATTCTTCATAAAAATTTCATTATTAGTTCATTACTAAATTAACTCTTCAATCTTTTTTTCTTTACTTTTTCTTCTATTTTCTTATACACTCACTTTTCGAAAATTAATCAAATCGTAATAAGTGTAATTAACAACTTAGGAGAAAAATGCGATGACTACTACTACTACTACTACAGCTGCAGGAGAAATCAATTTAAACATTGGATTATGCGATCACACAGCACATATTAGCAGAAAAACACACCGTGGCATCCACAGGGGCTTTACAGCCCTCTCCGACATTGCCGATGGAGCCGACCTTACCGCAAAAGCCACTAAGTTTGTAAGAGCGGTCATTCTAGCTGCCGCATGCTGCTTCCAGGCTATCTCACAGACCTGGACATCATTTGCAGACAAACTCTCGGGATTCCACGAAATAATCGATTTCATCATGATCCCTGTTGCGATTAAAGATATCTTTGATCTCGCCTCAGGAAAAGTAAAAGGATGGGCAAAACAGGTCTCCACTGCATGCTTGGTGGCTTTCAGAATCCTCACTTCCATGAGCTTTTTGCACGGCCTGAAGTTTATAAACCTAAGTTCACTGATGACAACAATTGGTTCGATTCCCGTGTTGAATCTGCTCACCTCTGCTTTTGGGATACTTGCTTGTGCCTTCGATGTGGTCCACAATGGACGAGAATTGTACAATCGCGATAATCGAATCGAGGCTTCCAAAAAAGAAGTCACCGCCCTCTATTGGAAATATACACAAGCAAAAGTCTCGGAAAAGCATTTTGAAAGCCGATTAAAAGATGCAATGAAATATGTCATAATAAACCCTCGTTTACAAGATCTTGTTAACCAAACATCTGGGGCATCTAGAGTAGATTTGGAAAAAATGTCCAAATTGCATGAAGGAATCATCAACTTATTTGAGCCAGCAGGAAAGATTGAAGTAGAAGGAGAGGGTAAAGCTGAGGTAGCGGCTGGTGGTGAATCTGATGGTAAAAGAAGCGTCGCAGAGGGAGAAGCTGAGACGAAGTCTCCAAAGTCTGCGGCCGATCTCAAAAAAGAAAAGCTTTATGCTAACATGGCAAAAGCAGAAAAAGGGCTAGCGAAGCTCATCAAGATGTCCGAACAATTAATGCAGATTGGGCATTTCAAAGATAATCCACTCATAGACGTCGAATACCTTAAAACCGTTCACCACATGGCAAAAATTTTAAACAATGATAATACAGCTGACAAAATAGGTGGATTATTCAAGAAAGCCATGGCTGATCATTTATCTTTGATTCGACCTGGCAGCTCAAAAGAATTATATAAGTTCCAGGCTGCTGAGAAATTAAAATCTATAGACGACCATTGTAAAGGTTATGGCACCACACAATTCAAGCCCTGCTCTAATATGAGTACTATTACCACTATTCAAGCTCGCGAACGTGCAGTTTTCAGCACCCCACCCAGTCGAGGTTCAGTTCCCGAAATCCACCCCTATACACATTCTGACGGAACTAAAATAGTTGTAGTAGAGTCGACGGTTTACGTTCAAACCTATTTTATGCCGAAAGAAGAATTCTGTGGTCAATTTGCAAAATTATCTCGTTACACAAATGATGCGAAAACAGCATTAAGCGATTCTAACAGCAATATAAGATCCAAGTGGATGGCAATTGTGGATAAGGTCGTGAAGATTGCTTTGATCTCATTGATGCTTGTAGGAATGGCTGGAGTCTCTGTTTTTGCGATGAGCTCGCCTATAATGATTGCATTATTATTAGGATCGACTGCAATTTCGTTGGGGAAAGTAATCTATGACAAACTGTATTTAGATCAGCCCTTGAAGCAGGAAAAGAGCAAGATTGAGATGGAGTTTGCCAAGCAAAAAATTAGCGAAATCGAAAAAGATCTCAAAGCAAAAAAAATGGATAAGAGCGAAATCGAAAGCAAAGCTGAAGCAGAAAAAAGGAAAATATACTCTTCTTTCCATGCCTCGAAAAGCCATTTAAGCGATTTCATACTAGCGTAAATGTACCCCAGGCTGCCTCTAAATGGACAAATGGACATGGACGGTAATGGACTGTAGTGGACCATAATAGACTGTAATGGACAATTATGTATTGTCCATTATGGTCCATTACTGTCCACTATGGTCCATTACCGTCCATGTCCATTTGTCCATTCATAAAAACTTTAATTTTATTATCATAAAAAATTCATTATCTTATCAATTTATACAACATTAATTTTAAGCACGTTTTCTCTTTACAGATTCTTCCTATTAATTTAGACTAGGCTTTCCAAAAATAACCCCCTGGAGGAAAACAAATGGCAGCAGCAACAGATATGCTAAACATTAGCACAGGCGATTACGCACTACATGTTAGCAAACACACAGTTCATGGTTCACACAGATTCACAGAAGCTCTAGCTAAAATTGTAGAAGGAGCCGACCTAACCGCGAAATTGACCAAATTTAGTAAAGCCATCATCACAGTAGCTGCAGCATGCTTTCAATCAATCTCTGAAGGCTGGTCAACATTTGCAAACCAACTTTCAGGCTTTCATGAGGTGGTTGACTTCCTCATGTTCCCTGTGGCAATTAAAGATATGTTTGATCTCGCACGAGGCAAAGTAAAAGGATGGGCAAAACGAGTTTCCACAACATTCTTAGTCGGTTTCCGTATTCTCACCTCCCTGAGCTTCTTACACAACATGAAGTATATCAATTTGAGCTTTGCGATGACAACAATCGGCTCAATTCCTCTGTTGAACTTGGTCACATCTGGTGTTGGATTGATTTCTCTTTCTTTTGATGTCGTTGACAATGGAATGAAATTATATAACAAAGACAACCGACGAACCACAGCAGAAAAACAAGTCAAAGCCCACTACTGGGAATACATCCGAGTTAAAAACTCAGAAAGTAGCTTAAGAGAAGTATTAAGAACAACAATGGATGCAACCACCTGGAATAGTGATAGTGATGTCCAAATAACGATTGCCAAAAAAGCGGGCGTTGATTTGAAGAAGATGGATAGCTTAAAAGCTGAAATCGTCAAAATAAACTTCGAGATTGAGACTAAAATCACAGCAAATACGGTCGAAGAAAAAGAGGAAGTAGAAAAAGCTGAGGCTAGAAAAATTAAGGAAGAAACTGCAGCCGCTAGCCAGATTCACAAGGATGCTGCAAAAGCAGAGAAAGGCCTTTCACAACTTATTAAAATGGCTAAAAAACTTGAAAAGGCCCATGTCGCCGAAGCTATAAAAGCAGGAACACCTCAAGATAAATCCCTCACCGAGACACAAAAAGCGGATATCACAAAGGCTGCCAAAGAAGAATTTGCCAAAAACATTGATATTGTACATCTCGAAACTGTTAAAGATATGGCAGAACTCCTACACCATTCAGATACCAGTGTCAAAATAGCCGAATTATTCAAAAAAGCTGTTGTTGAACGTAATAGCATAGGAAATTCTGCTAAAGAAGAGACTCTCATAAAGAAAGCACAAGAGCAACTAGATCAGATCAATTCTGATGATTCTACTCATTTTATCGAGGATGATACTGATTTCATTAGCAAAGATGATCGCACTGATTTCCGATGCAAATTTGTAAAATTATCTCGTTATGAAAAAAATGCTGAAGCAGCATCAAGTGATGCTAATGCCAATGTGAGAACCAAATGGTTAGCAATTCTTGATAGAGTCGTAAAGATTGCCTTTGTTTCCTTGATGCTAGCTGGAATGGCAGGGGTTTCTCTATTTGCCATGGGATCACCGATCATGATTGCATTAGTCTTAGGTTCAGCTGCAATATCATTAGGAAAGGCAATGCATGATAAGATCTATCTGGATCGTCCTTTGATCACCAAAAAGAGCCCAATTGAAATCAATAGTCATGATTACTACTATGATGCAAAGCGCTATTTGAATGAGACCATTTTGGCACCAGCTGCGACAGCCAGCACTTGAAAAAGCATAAAGATCCTCATTTGGAACGGAAGGCCTTTTCTTGGCCTTTCGTTTCAATTGAGTTCTTATTTTCACAGTCGAACCATTGGACCACCTTCTTAAGCGGCGAACTCTTTAATTTATATGTCACTCCCCTCCTCAGAAGATCTTTCCAAGTTCAAACCCAAGCCTTTCCTTCCCCCTTATGAATGGTTAGCTATTATCTCGATCATTTTATTCATTGGCACCCTCTCTCTTGGGGTGTTGGTTTTTCCTAATTCAGGAAATTCAAATTCAAATCCCCCCTTGCCTCCTCATTATATTTCAGACCAAACAATCGAAGTTGTTATTGAAGGTGCCGTAACTCATCCTGGAGTCTACAAACTCACCCGCGGAGCTAAGCTGCAGGAGCTTCTGGAAAAAGCAAAGCCATTGGAGTTGGCAGATATAAAGAAATTAAAAGTGAATAAAGTGCTTCGTACGGGACAAGTGATAAAAGTTCCTCAAATAAAAACCATTACGATTTCCATAAAGGGGGCTGTGAAGAGTGCAGGAACGATTACGCTTGCCAAAGGAACTCGAGTAAGTGATTTGATTGAAAAGCTCGAATTTATTGATGGGGCAGATATTTCGAAGCTCAAGAAAAAAAGGCTCTTAAAAGACGGTGAAGAGATCCATGTGCCGCAGCGCATGAAAGGACAAGGGACGTAAAGGACATAAGGGACATAAAGGACAAGGACGTAAAGGACAATTATGCCATTCGTCCCTTATGTCCCAGGTCCTTTATGTCCCTTATGTCCTTTACGTCCCTTGTCCCTTCTTTGCGTCTTCGTGCCTCTGCGTCTTTGCGTTTAATTTTTTTCACAGACTGCTGCTGTCAACTTCGGCGGCGCGCATCAAACGCTCTGCAATCGTGATCCAAAGGCCATGATCTGGAAACCCCAAATCCACGGCTGCCTCACCAATTTGCTCCACATCGAGCTGTCGCAGCACCCCAAACAAATTTTCTGCACATTTCACGGCATCTGTCGATGGACCCAACACTAAAACCTTACTCGCAGCAGGATATACCCGATCTGAAAAGCCAATAACTACTCCAGCATACTTCTGCAATGGCTGATCTAGCAGGAGTTTGGCTTGCGGTGCATAATGTCTCAGATGCTGTCCTGGGCAAAGAATTCCGTCATTCGAATGAGACTCCACAATTTCAGGGGCATAGCCAAGAACAGGCAAAAATGCTTCTGGAGCCAACGCACCCAAACGCACAATATGCCATGTTCTGTTCTCATAATGTAAAATTGTCGATTCCACACCCTTTTGACATTTTCCACCATCCAAAACAGGGAAATTTTCTCCGAAGTCGGCCTCGACATGTTCTCTCGACGTCGCAGAAGGCTTTCCCGACAGATTAGCAGAAGGCATTACAAGAGGTCCTAACCATTCGATCAAAGCCAATGTAAGGGAATGGGCTGGCATGCGAAAGGCTGCAGTGCTCAATCCCGCACGAGCTTTTGTGGGGACAACCTCTTGTTTGGCTGGCAAGACTATCGTGAGGGGTCCCGGCCAAAAAGCTTGGGTTAATCTTGTAATGTCTCCGGGCATCGAAATAGCGTAGTCTCGAAGCTGGGTTACTTGTGCGATATGTATGATCAATGGATTCGTTGCGGGGCGTCCTTTCAAGGAAAATATTTGATCGATAGCAGATGGATTGTTTAAGGAAGCCGCCAGACCATAGACTGTTTCGGTGGGGATACCAACAACTTCCCCCTTAAGGATTTTTCGTCGTGCTTGCTCTAAAGAAATACGCATATAAAGAATTGACAATGAATTGTTTAAAATGTTACATTTACCACTCTACAGACTTATAGATATTATTAAAATCAATATTTATAAGAAAATTAAGTCTAACACATAAGGGGATACGATGGCAACAGAAGCCTCGTACACACATACAGATTATAAGTATGGATTCGTCACCGACGTTGAGACTGAATCTTTGCCGAAAGGTCTTAATGAAGACGTGATCCGTGCAATTTCAGCCAAAAAGAACGAACCCGAATTCATGCTGGAATTTCGATTAAAAGCCTATCGGCGCTGGCTCGAAATGGAGGAACCCCATTGGGTAAATGCTGACTACCCCAAAATTAATTATCAAGATATCTGTTACTATTCAGCTCCTAAGAAAAAGGCCCAGTACAATAGCTTAGACGAGGTCGATCCAGAAGTTTTGCGTACATTTGAGCGCTTAGGTATCCCCGTTGATGAGCAAAAGCGATTGACAAACGTCGCTGTAGACATGGTTTTTGATTCTGTCTCAATTGGGACCACTTTTAAGAAGAAACTAGATGAAGCTGGCGTCGTTCTCTGCTCCATCTCCGAGGCGGTCCACAAATATCCTGAGTTGATTCAAAAGTATTTGGCTAGCGTGGTTCCCATTGGGGACAACTTTTATGCAGCTTTAAATTCAGCAGTTTTTACAGATGGCTCTTTTGTATACATTCCAAAAGGGGTCAAATCCCCCATCGAACTCTCGACATACTTTAGAATAAATGACAAAGAGACAGGTCAGTTTGAGCGCACTCTAATCATCGCAGAACCCGACTCCTTCGTCAGCTACTTAGAAGGATGCACTGCACCTGCTTATGACAATAATCAACTCCACGCAGCTGTTGTCGAATTAGTTGCCTTGGACAATGCTGAAATCAAATATGCCACGGTTCAAAACTGGTATTCAGGGAATCCTGTGACTGGCCTGGGGGGGATCTACAATTTTGTGACAAAACGGGGTCGCTGCGCCGGTGTAAACTCGAAAATTTCGTGGACTCAAGTGGAAGTGGGTGCTGCAATTACTTGGAAGTACCCTAGCTGTATTTTGCAAGGTGATAATTCCGTCGGAGAATTTTATTCTGTCGCTCTGACAAATGGAAAAATGCAAGCCGATACTGGCACAAAAATGATTCATCTTGGCAAAAACACCCGTTCGACAATCGTGTCTAAAGGGATTGCTGCCGACAATTCGCACAACAGCTATCGGGGATTGGTCAAAGTTGCCCCACGAGCAACAGGGGCACGCAATTATACACAGTGCGACTCGATGCTCGTCGGCGATCAATGTTCTGCAAACACCTTCCCTTATATCGAAGTCGGCAATGCATCCAGTCAAATTGAGCACGAGGCTTCTACATCAAAACTTAATGAGGAACAGCTGTTCTATTTCCTATCTCGTGGGATTTCTCAAGAAGATGCTGTAAACATGATTGTCAATGGTTTCTGTAAAGAGGTCATTCGCGAACTCCCCCTTGAGTTCGCTATTGAGGCACAGAAACTGCTGACATTAAAACTTGAAAACTCCGTTGGATAAAGAGGATGTGTATGAAACAAATTCCGATATTAGAAATCCAAAGCCTTTGCGCCAGCGTTGAAGGAAAGCCGATTATTAAAGAGCTCAACTTAAGCATTCGACCTGGTGAAATCCACGCTATCATGGGTCCAAACGGCGCTGGTAAATCCACCCTAGCCAAAGTTCTCGCAGGTCATCCTGCCTATGAAATCTCCAGCGGAAATGTTTCTTTTAAAGGTAAAGATTTACTCGAATTAGAAGCCCCTGAACGTGCGCACGCCGGGCTATTTATGAGCTTTCAATATCCAATAGAAATTCCTGGTGTCAGTAATTTGGAATTCCTTCGAGCTGCATTCAATTCAAAAAACAAAGCTAATAGTCAACCTGAAATGTCTTTGGCAGATTTTGAAGTGCTTCTCGACGCCAAAATGATGGCAATGGAAGTCAAACCAGAATTCAAACATCGAAATCTCAACGAAGGATTTTCTGGCGGGGAAAAGAAACGAAACGAAATTCTGCAAATGGCGGTGTTAGAACCATCTTTAGCGATCTTGGATGAAACCGATTCAGGACTCGATATCGATGCAATGCGCATCGTTTCTCGCAGTGTACTCAAGTTGATGAACAAAGAGATGGGATTGATCCTAATCACTCACTATCAACGCCTGCTCGACTACATCAAACCAGATTATGTCCATGTCATGGTCGATGGAAAGATTGTCCAGTCTGGTGGTCCTGAACTAGCCCTTGAACTCGAAAATAAAGGATATGATTGGTTGGTACCGACTCCAAACAATGAAGAGGTGTCAGCATGACAATGACCCCCAAGCAAGCTCTCCCTGAACTCGACTTTCAAGCTTCTCTCCAGAGTCAGCTTAAGAAAAGCCTTGAGCATAGTGTCGGGGATGCTTTTATGCAAAAGAGCAAGACAAAAGCCTGGGATCATTTTCTTTCACATGGATTGCCCTCGCGCAAAACAGAGCAGTATCAATACATTCGCCTTCACAACCTCTTTGCCCAAACATATACCGTTGCACCGGCTTCTCAAATTTCAAAAGAACAAATTGCCCCTTTTGTCATACCCGAATGTTCTGATGCCTGCATCGTCTTTGTGAATGGACACCTTCAATCTCATCTTTCATCACTTACAGGAATCCCCAAGCAAGTGGTCCTACTCCCCTTTAGTGAAGCCACAAAGAGCTATGGCGCCTTTCTAAATAACCATTGGTCAAAGGCGCTAAAAGATGAAAAAGATTCCTTTGCAACACTTAATGCCGCTCTCCATCTCAATGGAGCTTTTTTGTATATCCCCCCTAAAGTGGTTGTAGAAAGCCCCATTCAAATCTTGTACCTCACCGATTCTACAAATCTACAAATTGCCCCCCAGCGGGTAGCCTCCCATCCGCGGATGCAAATTTTTGCCGGAACCCGATCGCAAAGCTCCTTCGTTACAACGCAAGCGTATTTGTCCCCTTCTGGATGCCTCCTGAATCAATCCACAGATATCGCAATTGAAGAAGATGCTACTGTTCAATATACCCAAATTGCCTGCAATGCTTCTGCCAACATGTGGGTGTTCGACGCTTTACGCGCCACTCTGAAACGCAACGGCAAGCTGACGACTACTTGTGTCACTGATGGAGCTGCAACGTCGAGACACGATTATCGCATTGGGTTGACCGGTGAAAATGGTGAAGTCACTTTAAATGGTCTTTGGACATTGTCTGATAATCGAGAATCTCACGTTAATATATTGGTTGAGCATCAAGCTCCCCATTGCCGTTCGATGCAGCGTTTTAAGGGCGTTTTGAACGATTCCAGCCGCTCCAGCTTTGAGGGTAAGATCTTAGTGCAGCAAGCAGCTCAAAAGACCGAAGCATTTCAACTGAATAACAATCTGCTCCTGAGCGATTCTGCTCAGGCAAATAGCAAACCCAATTTAGAGATCTATGCAGATGACGTTAAAGCGTCTCATGGGGCGACTGTCGGACAACTTGATCAAGAGCAGTTGTTCTACATGAAAACCCGCGGATTTTCCCACGCTGCAGCTCAGCGCATGCTCGTCCATAGTTACTGTAAAGAAATCATCGATTGCATCCCTATTTTCTCTCTGCAACAAGATCTCAACAAGCAATTGTTCCAACAGGCATCGTAATGAAAAAGTTTGATGTCGCTTCATTACGCCTCCAATTTCCGATGCTGCAGAGAAAAATGCATGGGAAACCCCTCATCTATTTCGATTCCGCGGCAACGGCACTCAAACCCAAAAGTGTCATAGATGCAATCGCAAATTTCTATCAGCATCAATACGGAACTGTCCACCGTGCCATTTATGACCTTTCCGCCGTCTCTACACAGATGTATGAGCAAACTCGAGAAAAAGTCCGACAATTTTTAAATGCAGCAAATTCAACCGAAATCATCTTCACTAAAGGCACCACAGATGCAATTAATCTCGTCGCTCACTCCTTTGGTAAAGCTTTCATCAAAGCTGGCGATGAAATTATTATCTCCGAAATGGAACACCACTCAAATATTGTTCCATGGCAAATCCTTTGTGAAAATACCGGCGCCATTCTTCGTATCATCCCCGTTTGCGACCGCGCCACTCTACAAATTGATAAATTTCGCAACCTACTCAATTCCCGCACAAAATTAGTCTCTATCTCCCATGTTGCAAATGCCACCGGAACCGTAAATCCCATCGAACAAATCATTAAAATGGCTCACGCTCTCGGTGCCAAAGTCATGATTGATGGAGCTCAAGCTGTTCAACATATTCCCGTTGATGTACAAGGATTGGATGTCGACTTCTATGCTTTTTCAGGTCATAAATTGTATGGCCCGACAGGAATAGGAGTTTTATATGGCAAAGAAGATTTATTAAATAAAATGCCTCCATACCAAGGTGGAGGCGATATGATCGAACACGTCACTTTGGAAAAAACGACATACAATCGCTTGCCACTAAAATTTGAAGCCGGAACCCCACCTATTGCTCAAGTCAGTGGTTTAGGGGCTGCGATTGACTACTTAAATGAAATCGGACTCACTCATATTGCTCAATGGGAACATGAACTTTATACTTATGCTGAAGAAAAAATCCGGAATATTCCCAAAGTGCGTCTAATTGGGGATGCTCCGAACAAAAGTTCGATCATCACTTTTGTGATTGAAGGGGTTCACCCATTGGATGTAGGCACTTTGTTAGATATGCAAGGAATTGCGATACGCACCGGACATCTTTGCGCACAACCTACTATGCAGCGTTTTGGTATTACAAGTGCATGCCGAGTCTCTTTGGCGTTTTATAATACGAAAGAAGAGGTTGATTACTTTATAAAATCTTTGCAAAATGCGATCTTACAGCTGCAACCTCTGCTGTAATCCAAAGAAACAAAATAACAAGATAAGCAAGCATATGCATCAAGCTAATACAGATAAAGTAGAAAAGTAACAGGATATGCAGGATCGCAAGCGGCAGGATAAGAAGGATAGTGAGCATCCTCTTGAAATACAAAGAATTTCCAATGGATCTAAGGCCTCCCGGCCTTAGATCCATTGGAAATTCTTTTGAATTACAAGAGGATGCCCACTATCCTTCCTATCCTGCCGCTTGCGATCCTACATATCCTGTTACTTTTTCTAATTTACTTGCATTAGCCTGATATATATGCATGCATATCCCTGTTACTTTGCTTCATTGGCAAACTTGTTATTAGATTATGGTATTGTTCATATGAAAATTGGCGTTTTGGGAGCAGGCACCTGGGGCTTTTGCCTCGCCTCTCTGTTAGCTTCAAAAGGGCATCACACCATCTCGTGGACCCGTGACCCTCAACTAGCCAAACAACTCACTTCTACTCGCGAACACCCCAATCTCCCCGGCCACTGCGCTCCAGGCCATATGCTCTTCACAACCAACCTCGCTGAAGCCCTCACTGATATCGACCTATTAGTCGAATCTGTCACCTCCGCTGGTTTACGCCCCGTTTTCGAAAAAGTAAAACAACTCCTCATCCCCTCTTGTCCCATTGTATTGACCTCCAAAGGGATCGAACAAAATAGCGGTCTTATTCTTCCCATGGTTGTTATAGAAGTTTTTGGAGATCAAATTAAATCTCAAATCGCCTTTCTTAGTGGTCCTAGCTATGCTGAAGAGGTCATTCAAGGCCTTCCCACCTCAGTTGTCGTTTCAGCATACGATCCTCAACTGATGCTGAATATTGCTGAAACATTTACCACACGCACATTCCGCGTCTACCCTAATTCCGATCTCCATGGGGTCTGTTACGGTGGAGCCCTAAAAAACATCATTGCAATCGCATGTGGCATCGCAGATGGACTCGGCATGGGTTTCAGCGCAAAAGCAGCCCTGATGACCCGAGGATTGCATGAAATCCGTAAGTTGGCTGTTGCACAAGGATGTAAACCAGAAACCCTCTATGGTCTCTCAGGAATGGGCGACCTCTGTGTTACTTGCAACTCCCTGGTCAGCCGCAATTGTCGTTTTGGATATCTCATGGCCCAAGGAATGACCCCTCAAGAGGCTCAGAAAAAGATTGGAATGGTCGTAGAAGGCGCTTACACTTGCTTGTCAGCCCTACAACTCAGCAAACAACTCGATATTCAAATGCCCATCACTGAAACGATTTACCACATTTTATATGAAGGAATGCAACCCAAAGATGCCGTTCAAAAGCTTATGGACCGAGCGGTGAAGGAAGAACACCTATGAAAATTGTATCTCCATCGCAGATGTCGTCAATCGAAGCGCAAGCTTATCGCCAAGGAGCCTCTGAAGCAGACTTCATGGAAGAAGCTGGCAGCGGCGTCGCCCTTGCAGTTCATGACTATGCAGAAGTTCTTCGCATTAATCCCCAAATTCTTTTGCTCTGCGGCAAAGGCAATAATGCCGGCGACGCATATGTTGCAGGGCAACACTTGCTGCAACTTGATTATGAAGTCACTGCAATACAACTGTTCCCGATCAATGATTCCAGCGATCTCTGCCGACACCATCATTTTCAGTTTGTGAAAAATGGGGGAAAAGTTCGATCTATCGAAGAAACACCCGATCAACTGTTTGCTGAAACAGGAATCATTATCGATGGAATTTTTGGAACTGGATTCCATGGAAAAGTCCCTGAAGAAATAGCCCAAGTCATTACCAAAGCAAATGAATCGCGCCGACCTATCTTTGCCGTCGACATCCCTTCTGGACTCAATGGTGAAACCGGACAAACGGAAGGGGCTGCAATTATTGCCACCTACACGACATTTTTGGGACTTCCGAAAAGCGGTTTTTTTCTTCAGAATGGCTGGAACCATGTGGGAAAGCTGCGCTATATCGATTTTGGGCTATCCCAAGAGCTTATTGAACAAGCTGACTCCGATTTTGTCATGCTTTCTCCTGATATGATGCATCTTTTGTTGCCACCCTTAGTGCGAAATAGACATAAGTATGAGGCAGGGCTTGTAGTTGGTCTTGCAGGGTCCCCAAACTTGCCTGGTGCCGCTCTTTTATCGTCCATTGCCGCTTTGCGCAGCGGAGCTGGAATAGTCAAACTGCTCTATCCTGCAACAATGCAAGGAGAACTGGCCGCAAGCCCCTATGAATTGATTAAATTGCCTTATCAAACAAAGAACCATGAGGATGTTGCAAAATTGCTATCCCCTGCAAATGCCGTTTTCATTGGACCCGGCCTTGGTTTATCGCAAGATGTCGTTGCATTGCTCAGTTTCGTGATTCCAAAATTACAAATGCCCTCTGTCATCGATGCCGATGCATTAACAGCGATTGCACAGAATAAGATAGCGTTACCCCAAAATGCTGTGCTGACACCTCATATGGGGGAGCTCAAACGCCTAATGCAAATAAATGCGAAGGAACAAATCACTTTGGATATGGAATTTCTGAAACAATGTCGATCGTTTGCGACAGATAAAAAGACAACCCTTGTAGTAAAGGGAGGACCTTCTTTTATATGTCATCCCGGAAAAGCAATATTGGTGTGCCCTCATGGCGACCCAGGGATGGCAACTGCCGGCAGCGGAGATATTCTGACGGGGTTGATTACGTCATTGTTGGCGCAAGGTATGGCGCCACATGATGCAGCAGCTTTGGGGGTGTATCTTCATGCTCTTGCAGGGGAAGGTGCTGCGGAGCACTTGAGCTCTTATTGCATGACAGCGATGGACATTTTGGATTATTTGCCCGATGCTTTTTTTGCTCTTGCCTGAAGCGACTATGAATTATTTTAAATTTCTCTCATTTTATTTGTTTTTATTTGTGTTCCATTGCTGTATCACCCTTGAAAGGGATTGTCATCCTTATTCATTGAGAGATTCCTCTTTTTTTTTTAAGAAACCTCTTAAGAAAGTAGTATATACATGTATTTGTGGTGACTATGATTCGCTCATTTCTCATTCATATACACGTGATGATTGGGATTATATTTGCTTTACAGACAATCAAAAATTGCTCAAAACAGGCCACAAGCAATGGACAATACATCCCTTAAAGTATTCAGAACGAGATCATACCAGAAACAATAGATGGCATAAAATATTTGCAGATAAAATCCTTGCTGGGTACGGGATAAGTCTTTATATCGACGGCAACATCGACATAAAGAACTCAGAATTATTCGATTATATAGATCGTCAATTAATTCATGAAGAGACAAAGACTTTAGTAATTAATAAGCATACTGAAAGAAATTGTATTTACCAAGAGGCTGAAGTATGTAAGGCACTCCGTCTAGATTCTGAAAGTGTGATCGATAACCAGATGTCAATTTTTAGGCAATTAGAATATCCGGAATTCGGTGGACTGACTGAAAACTTTATGATTTATCGACGCCATTATAATGAGCAAGTGAAAGAAATCATGGAAGATTGGTGGTGGTGGGTTTCTAATTACTCAAAACGAGATCAATTGAGTTTTAATTTTGTTATATGGAACCGTGGTTTTAAGATTTATCTATTTGAAAAAGAGTTTTCTCGCACGGGTAGTTGTCTGGAGTTTTTTAGCCATGAAAAAAAGAGAGAGTAATATCTAGACCGTCCCACGCGCAGACAAGAGCGCGCAAAAATCGTTGCAAAGGCAAAACCACGCGCCG